>NZ_JBDLZX010000006.1:0-63182 GCF_040045115.1 Flavobacterium adhaerens
TTTTTTTTCATCACTACTCTTTCGATTAGCGGGTGCAAAAGTAACACTTCTTTTTAATCTGACAAATAAAATCTGAAATTTTTTTAGAAAAATTATTTTCTTTTCCTCTCGTTTTTATTCATCATTATCTCAAAGACCGTTGCGCATTTTGCGGGGTGCAAAAGTAACATCCGTTTTTAAATCTCACAAGCTTTTTTGAATCTTTTTTGAAAAAAAATTTCTTTTTGATCCCCTAGGCTTGCCAGTATTTCTTAGAACGTTTATCGCTGTTGCGGGTGCAAAAGTAGATAGTTTATTCGTTTAAACAATGACTTTTTTGATCTTTTTTTCGTTTATTTTTTAACTCTCTGGTTTAAGGAAGGTTACACAATCACTTTTTTGATGATTTTTTAAATTTAATAGTTTATCCAAGGAGATCTTAATGAGTTTTGCCGATTTTTACTTCATTATTTGATAATTCTTAGCTATTTCATTCTACCATATACCATATAAATAGGTATTGTTTTACCCCTACAACCACCCCCAGTCCAGATAAAATAAAAAACCACGAGGCAATCCAACTCATTTTTTCAAAAATAATCAAGCAAACAACCGAAGCTAATTATAGAAAAGTTCATAACCTAAACCAACAACCCCTCAGTATTCACAACAATAACAAGAATGCAGTAATAACAAAACTTCCGCATTAGTACAGCAAATGCGAAAAATCAGGATTTAAAAGTTTTAATATCGCCACTAATACAATAACAACAAAGAAGCCACCATAAACTACTTTGACAAAAGAAGCACTAATATTTCAACTGAAACAGAATTCACAGACACCAATAAAAAATAAAAATGAATGAATACTCATTTAATACCAAAATAAAGAACTTCAGAAACCACTTTAGAGAAGTTAGAAATACCTAATTTTTCCCGTATCGATTAACTAAATTACTTACCAAATTACCAACCTTTGAACTTGGTCCATTATTTACCAACTTTTGAACTTGATCCCCAAAAAACATTTAGATTTTAAACAAAAAAAAAAGCCTTTCCATCAAGAAAGGCTTTAACAATATTTGCGGTCTGGACGGGACTCGAACCCGCGACCCCATGCGTGACAGGCATGTATTCTAACCAACTGAACTACCAAACCTCTGCTTTATTGCGGGTGCAAATATACAATAGATTTTTGTTCCCACAAGTATTTTACAATATAAAATCAAAAAAAAAAAAAAAAAAAACTCTCTTAAAAAAATCAAAAAAGCCATCCGTAGATTCCGAATAAATCCAGAAGCATGGAAAGCTTTTCATTGGTCTAACTACAAACCGATCTCGTCATTAGAAGACGAGAAACAACACAACTAGCTTTAGATACCTTATTTGGACAAAAAAGCCTTTCTGTTACGAAAGGCTTCTCCCAATATTGCGGTCTGGACGGGACTCGAACCCGCGACCCCATGCGTGACAGGCATGTATTCTAACCAACTGAACTACCAAACCTCTGCTTTATTGCGGTTGCAAATATACAACAGATTTTTATTTTCGCAAGTCTTTTTAAAGAGAATTTTCAATATTTTTTAATTAAATCAGCCAAAGTTTTGTTTTTCAATTAAATATGAAGTCAAAATTTTATCAAAACTTTCTTCAACTCCTACAGAAATATACTTTATTTTGTTCTGAGCGCAGGTCAAAGCCAGATTGTTGAAGTAATTTCTAACCTTTTTTTCATATTCCTCCTTAACATTATCAGCAAAAAAAACAATTTCTTCTCCAGATTCAACGTCTATAAACTTCCGTGGAGAGTTATCAAAATCAAATTTTAGTTCCGTTTCTTTATCTATAACATGGAACAAAACTACTTTATGCTTATTATGTTTTAAATGTTGCAAGGCATTAAACAAGGCTTCCTCGTTCTCATATTGAAACATATCGGTAAACAAGATAATCATCGAACGCTTGTGAATCTTTTCAGCAATTTGATGCAAATAAGTAATAGTGTCTGTGCTTTTTTTTACTTTTGATTGTTGCAAAAGCCCTTCTAGTGCATTTAAAATCATTCTGTGATGACGATCACTTCCTTTTTCAGGAGCATAATATTCATACGAATCCGAAAAAACACTTAACCCAATTGCATCCCGCTGTTTTTTTAAAACATTCATTAAAACTGCTGAAGCCAATACCGAAAACCCAATTTTGTTTTCGTAAAAAAACTGATCTTCTTTTAATTTGGGATAATGCATTGATGAAGAATTATCAATAATAATATGACATCGTAAATTAGTTTCTTCCTCAAAACGTTTTGTATATAATCTATCCGTTTTTGCAAACAATTTCCAGTCAATATGCTTGGTACTTTCACCAGTATTATATTCTTTATGTTCTGCAAATTCTGCCGAAAACCCATGAAAAGGACTTTTGTGCATACCCGAAATAAACCCTTCTACTACTTGATTGGCTAATAATTCAAGGTGTTGAAAACTAGCAATTCTTTTTATCTGCGACTCGATTTTCATTTTCAAATTCTATTTCCCCAAATTTATTATAAAGATTGAACGATTCAAAAAAACAATTGAGCTTTTTAAGTCGATTTGTTAATTATCGTTTATACTATTTCAAACAAAAAGGTCTGACTCACGCCAGACCTTCTTAAATCATATTATTTCGTTAGATTACAATAAAGCATCTAAACTATCCGCATAGGTTTGTTTTGGAGCAACTCCAACTTGTTTTCCAACTACTTCTCCATTATGAAAAACTAATACTGTTGGGATATTTCTAACTCCGTATTTTGCAGCGAACTCTTGATTAGCGTCAACATCAACTTTACCAACAACAACTTTACCTTCGTATTCGTTGCTTAATTCGTCAATGATTGGCCCAACCATTCTACAAGGTCCACACCATGCTGCCCAAAAATCTACCATTACTGGTTTATCTGATTTCAAAACTACTTCATCAAAAGTAGCATCTGTTATTGCTAATGCCATATTGTTATTTTTTTATGTTTAAAAAGCTAATTTGTTTCAATTAGGTTACAAATTTAGAAATTAAAACCCAATTGAACATCATTCTAAAATTAGTTTTCACTATAAATGTATTAGTTATTACTATTCTTATAGAATTTGGAGCTCATATATAATTTTTGAGGTTCATTAATTTACAAAAAAACTTTACAACATTAAACTGCTACAAAGGTTTTATTTATGAAATATTAAATTGATTTATCTATGCCATTTTCCTCCACCTAAATAAAAACCAAGACTTAAACCGAAATAGTTGTTCTTTGCCTTACCAATGATAAATCCAGATGTATCTTGCAAATTTGTTTTTGGGATAATGTTATACTGAGCAGTCATCCTAAACTTACCCCATTCGAAACCTCCTCGAATCATTCCGCCAAAAACAGCCTGTATCTTTATATTTTCAGCATCTATGTCATTTTCATTTTCGTATGAAGAATAAAATACATTTGCAACACTATTTAAACCAACTCCAGCTCCAACAAATGGAGCAAAAGACCCTCCTCCTGATTTATGAAAGTAATAATCTGAAACTGCCATAAAATTATAATTTGCCTGAATTTTTGAATCGTATTCATCATCATTTCCACTTAAATAATGTACATCCTTGACAATACCTCCTACTTCAATACGAAGACCTACATTTAAGTTATCTTTGATATTGTATTTGGGTTCAACAGCAAAAATAAATCCTGCACTTTGACCTGAGCCAGCAGCAAAACCAAGATCTAAACCAGTTCTGAATTTTCCTTTTTCTTGTGCTGACATCAAATTAATCAATCCCAAAAAAAGAATAGTTAAAGTAATTTTTTTCATTTAATTATAGATTTTAAGTTAAAAGGTCGCTAAAATATGAACATTTGGTTCTAATTCAATATTCATTTAAAAAAAAAGTGGTCATTCAATTCGAATGACCACTTTTACAAGTAGTTACACTTTTATTTTAAATTACAGACTGTATTTCAATCCAAAAGTAAAACCAAGTCCAGAAATACCTACATATGAACTAATATCATTCATTGCTTCATCTGGTCTTGTGGTATCTGTAGTAATAGTTGCTGTATTAGTATTAGGGTTAAATAAGTAATTATTTGAACTACTATTTAATTGATCAACATATTTTACATGACTTGCTGAGTATGATGCGTCAGGACGGAAACTAGTAGGAGTATTTAATTTATCAACTCCATTTTCTGTATATGATTTTGTTTCTTTAGATTTTCCGCTAACAGTAAAATTACGATATTCTAATTCAGCAAAAAGAGAAATGTGGTTTCCTAACTTGTAAGATGTTCCTAAAGCCGCCATAAAACCAACTGTTGGATTAGGTAAAACTACATCTTTTGCATAAGCTTGTACAGTCCCAGCAGGAGTTGTATAAGTTCTATTGGTTTCAATAGTCAAATCTCCATGTACAGGAACAATAACACCTACTTTAGTGTAAGGCTCAAATCCATGAGTCTCTCCTAAAAACAAAACTACAGCAGGAGCTAAATCCAAAGCAGTAACTTTTCCCTCAGCAGTACCAGAAGCAAAGATTGGTCCAGCAGCAACTAATCGGTTAACTGTTTTAACCATTGTTTTTTCTTTCCCTGAGAAATAATTAATTCCCATCTCAACACCCAAGCGTGTTGTAAAGCGATAACCAACATTTAATCCAGTTCTAAATCCTTCACCAAAAGAACCATGATTTGTTTCTCTAGAAACTAAAGTAGTTCCATTAGCCGCATATACATCTGTATTAGGCAATGCACCAGAAACAATTGGAAATTCAGTTGCAGCTGTTTGTACAAAATAAGAACCTCCTAATTTAAAATACCAAGACTCTTTTTTAGCATCTGTTGAGTTAGTTGTTTGTCCTACCATTGTCATTGTAGAAACCAATAATCCGAATAAAAATATTTTTGCTTTCATTTTTTAAAATTTTGTTTGCCCAAATTTATATCTAAATCTGAATCTCTTATCTTCTACACGACAGAATAACATAAAATTGTATTTTTTTCTTAAAAAAATTAAACAGTAATCAATTTTATTGCACAAATAAAGTGTTATCGTTACTAAATTTGCAAAAACAACAAATATTTAAAATTTACAAAAATAAGAATAATATTACTTATTGAATAAAAACAGGTTGTTAAGCGTTATTTTTTACATTTTTTTTATAATTCATTACTGAAAAATCACCACGAAATTGATTAAGGCTTAAATGCTTATTTATCCGATTTATACTCAAAACTGACTTGAAATGTAATAATCAATTTGATAGGTTATCTTTTCGGGAACTGAATCCTATTGAAGTAAAAAAATTTAAAAAAATTACACAAAAAAACCGCTTTAGATTAGCGGTTTTTGTGCGAAGAAAGTCTATTTCGAAAGCTCAACAAAATATTTATAAAACAATGGAATAGTTTCGATTCCTTTGAGATAATTAAAAATTCCAAAATGCTCATTAGGAGAATGGATTGCATCGCTATCTAAACCAAATCCCATTAAGATGGTTTTACTTTTTAATTCTTTTTCAAATAAAGCCACTATAGGAATGCTTCCTCCTGAACGTACAGGAATTGCTGAAACACCAAAAGTTTCAGTATAAGCTAGATTTGCAGCTTTATACCCAATGCTATCTATTGGAGTTACATATCCTTGTCCTCCATGATGAGGCGTAACTTTTACAGTAACACCAGCTGGTGCAATATTCATAAAATGTTTAGTGAATAATTCTGTGATCTCTTCCCAATCTTGATTAGGAACCAAGCGCATCGAAATTTTAGCAAAAGCCTTACTGGCGATAACCGTTTTTGCTCCTTCTCCAGTATAACCACCCCAAATACCGTTCACATCCAATGTAGGCCTAATCGAATTACGCTCATTAGTAACATACCCTTTCTCGCCATAAATATCCTCAATGTTTAAAGCCTTTTTGTAATTTTCAAGATCAAAAGGAGCTTTAGCCATTTCTGCTCTTTCAGCAAGAGAAAGTTCTTCGACCTTATCATAAAAACCAGGAATGGTTATGTGATTGTTTTCGTCATGTAGAGACGCAATCATTTTGGCTAAAATATTAATAGGGTTAGCAACGGCTCCACCATATAAACCTGAGTGTAAATCACGATTTGGACCTGTAACTTCAACTTCTACATAACTCAACCCACGAAGTCCTGTTGTGATTGATGGTTGTTGATTCGAAATCATACCAGTATCCGAAATTAAAATCACATCATTTTTTAATTTCTCTTTATTATTTTCTACAAAGGTTTTTAAGTTTACACTACCAACCTCTTCTTCACCTTCGATCATAAATTTCACGTTACATGGCAAAGTGTTACTCTGAATCATATATTCGAAAGCTTTAACATGCATGTACATTTGTCCTTTATCATCGCAAGCTCCTCTTGCAAATATTGCTCCTTCAGGATGAATATTAGTCGTTTTGATAACTGGTTCAAAAGGAGGAGACACCCATAATTCTAATGGATCGGCTGGCTGTACATCATAATGACCATAAACTAAAATAGTAGGTAATTGAGGATCGATTATTTTTTCTCCGTACACGATTGGATAACCAGCAGTATCGCAAATTTCGACAAAATCACAACCTGCTTTTTCTAAACTTTCTTTAACTGCTTCTGATGTATCAAGGACATCTTGAGAAAAAGCTGTGTCTGCACTCACTGATGGGATTTTTAATAGTTCGATTAACTCATTGATAAATCGATCTTTGTGTTTGGCAACGTATTGTTTTATGTCTTCCATTAAATCAAATTTTTATATCATTCAAAAATACAAAAAACAGAATAAATATTTTTTTTTAAAAAATCCTTTGTAAATTAGAAGATATGATTATCTTTGCACCCACAATTAGCGGATATGGCGAAATTGGTAGACGTGCCAGACTTAGGATCTGGTGCCGCAAGGCGTGTAGGTTCGAGTCCTATTATCCGCACAAAAGCTTCTCAATCGAGAAGCTTTTTTTATTTACTACCCTCTCCAATAGACTCTTGCACTTAGGATTTTAAAAAAAGAAAGCTACAATAAGCTAGTACTGTGTTGTCCAACAATCCAAAGAAACAAGCCTAAATAAATAATACAAACTATAAACTTCATAAAAGACGAGGCGAGAAAACCGATTAATGAACCCGTAGCAGCTTTTAAGGCTCGGTGATGATCTTTGGAATCATAAATAAGTTCACCAACAAAAGCTCCCACAAAAGGACCAATTAAAAAACCCAAAGGTATTGGGGCAATCAGACCAATTATCAGACCAATATTAGTCCCCCAAATCCCATAGCTACTCCCTCCAAACTTTTTAGTCCCTTTGGCAGGAATAACATAATCTAAGATAGAAAGCACGATGGTAATCAGCGCTGCAATCCCAAGAATCCAATAATTAACAGGAACAGCCTTGGTACAGTACAACAATAAAATCCCAACCCAACTTATACTTGGACCAGGTAAAACTGGTAAAAAACTACCAAAAACCCCCACAATAACACAGACAAAACCCAATAACAAAAGCAGGATATCCATAAAAATATTTTTAGTAATTTTGAAAACCAAAATACAATACCAATTTCGTAATACGAATATGAGAAAAATAATTGTATTTTTATAAGATAGTAGTTCCATTCAAAAAACAACCCTTGAAGCAATATTCCCTTTTTTTGGCTCTAATCCTTTTTAATTCTTGTCAATATTTTGACAAGCAAGTTCCTTCTGAAAAGGAATTATTGCAAAAGGAACTAAAGGCAATCAATTGGAAAGAAGTAGATGAATACCCTTCGATGGTTGATTGTGATAAAATTGAAAACAAAAAGCAACGAGAGCAATGTTTTTTCGAAGTACTTACTCAATTGATACAAGAAAAACTCAGTAGCGATACATTGTCCACACTATATCCAGAATTGGACACAATAGAAGTTAAAGTTACCGTTTTCTCAGATGCTACTTTAAAATTTGAACCACAATTTCCAAAAGATTCTGTTGCCTACGATACGGTGAAAATTGATAGCATTCTAAAAGCTCGTTTAGTAGATTTCCCTAAAATAAATCCTGCCATCAAGCGTGGGTTACCCGTAAAAACGCAGTTTATTCTTCCTGTTATTTTAAAGGTAGAGTAGCTAGATTTCAGAATTTAGAATTAAATACGAAATTGCTATCCTAACGAAAAAATTATCACCGTAATATTATTCTGCAATCTAAAATCGTCTCCCTTTCCATTCGTATTTTCCGAACAAACTATACGTTGCCACAGCTGTACAAAAAAAAGGATAGTACAAACTACTTAGAAACAAAAAACGAATTTTACTTTGAGTCAAAAAGAGATTTGCTTTTTTAATCAATACAGTGTCAATTCCAAATTTTGCCAAAAAATAAAAACCAATTAAAAAATTAGGAAGCACTCCAAAAGCTGTCAGCACCAAACCCCAAACAAAACCGAGATTCGCTAAAAAAACAATTATCCCAATTATTTTCCCGAATGAACTCTGATACGAGCTTGTTTTGGAAGCCCAACGCACACGTTGATAAAAAAGCGACCTCCAATCGTTTACAGGTTTTGTAGTAACAACAGTTTTTTTTGATTTTAAATAGGCTACTTTTTCGGGATATTGAATCATTGCTTTTTGCAACAAAAAAACATCATCGCCACTGGCAATACCATTATTCCCTGCAAACCCATTGAGTTTTTGAAAAAATGATTTTGTATAAGCAAAATTGGCTCCATTACACATAAAACCCTTTTGGATTCCAAAACTACCAATAGTTGCCCCTTGTAAACTGGCTAAATCTAATTGCTGAAAATGATGCAGAAACGAATTATCACAGTCATAAGTCACAGCTCCTGCCACCATTTGAACTGGATACGACTGAATGTAATTATCCAAAAAAAGCAACCAATTCTTTTGAACTTCACAATCAGCATCGGTGGTAATAACCCAATCCGTTTTTACATGTTGCATAGCAGTCGTTATCGCATCTTTCTTCGGGGAATTTGTAACCCGAATATTATCAATGACAGAAATCTGAAATCTACAATCTACAATCTGAAATCTGTAATCTGAGGCATCATCAACCAAAATCACTTCAACCAAATCGGTTGGATAATTCAATTTAGAAAGACTTTCTAATAAAACAGGTAAATTTTCGGCTTCATTCCGAAAGGGAACAATGATACTGAAGCTTGTTTTTGGTGTTAAGCCAGTTGAATCAACGTGATTTATTTTGGTAAAACCAAAAATGAGCCAACCGATAGTCAGTACATAAATGATTATTATGGTTAGCAAAAACAAAATCACTGAGTAGGCTTAGTTTTAAAATTCAATACATAATAACTTCCTATAAGAACTGGCAAAACCACATTTAGGAACCACATTAAAGTAGAAATAAAAACGACAACCCATTCATTTACCCCTAATATTCCGAAAAAATATACCGCTACACTTCCTTTGACAGCAAAATCTAGAAACTGAAAAGTGGGCAAAGACGAAGCCAAAAAATAAACACTCGTAATGGCCGACATCAAGGTTAAATACGGCAAATCTACATCAAAAGCCAAAAACAAAAAATAATACTGATGCGAAAAAACCAAGTAGCGTAAAATAGCCAAAAATATATTCTTTTGATGAATCGATTTTGGAATATCATTGATTTTATGAATCAGTTTTTCAATAGAATAACCTTTGATCTTTACTTTTTTGGAAAAAAATAAAACTGCACTAAGAATCAAAAAACATCCGAATAAAATAGCAACCGTTTTGGACGTGATGACATTGAACTGTGAATTGAAATAAAGCAAACCAAAAATTCCAAAAATCACAGTAAGAATCATTTGAATTCCGTTGCAAATCAAATTCAAAAAGACAATTTTTTTGGCTTCTTTTTTTTCAAAATAAAATGCTTTCCCAGCATACTCCCCAACTCCATTTGGTGTAAAAAGACCTGCTGTTAAAGCCGCTAGAACCTGCTTAGTGGCTTCACCTAACGAAATAGAATGAAGATAGGCAACCAAATTTTGCCATTTCAAAATTTCAAAAAAACGGTTTAAAATACTCAAAAGCAATATAAACCCAATTCCTGACACCGATTTGTTCTTTTGAAACAAAATCAAGAATTTTTCCCAATCAAGTTTGTCATTACTCGCTAATTGATTATAAATAAAATAAAACGCACCGCCTACAATCAAAAGTTTGATTAGAAGTACTAGGAATTGCTTAGTTTTGTGTGGTATTGAAATCATTGCGCAAAGTAAAGGAAAAACTTATTTACAAAACTCAGTAAAACAGCCAGAGTTTGACAAATAATCTCAAAAAAATAGAATTTATGAGTTTACTACACCATAAAAATTGGCACGAAAGACATAGAGACACATTAGATTTTGGCAGCCGTTTGGCCGATTCAGTTGCCAATGGAATGGGATCATGGAAATTCATCATTTTTCAAACCTTTTTTGTAATGGGTTGGATGGGGTTGAATCTGGTTGGATACGTTAACCATTGGGATGCTTATCCGTTTATATTGCTAAATCTCCTTTTTTCAACTCAAGCGGCCTATGCAGCTCCTATTATTATGATGTCGCAAAACAGACAGAATGAAAGAGACAGAGCTCAGGCACAATCAGATTATCAAACCAATCTTGATGCCAAACAGGAAATAGAAGATCTGGCCATTAAATTGTACAAACTTGAAACCGAAAAAGTAGATAAGATAATTTCGTTACTGGAAGAAATGAAAGCTAATTCAGATAAATAATGTTACTCCTAAGATTATACCTAACAGGTTTTTAAAACCTTTTAGGTCTTATAGAATATCGACTAGAAAAACTAAAAATTAAACCTTGACAAAAGAACGCATCATATTAGGAATCGATCCTGGAACAACCATTATGGGTTTTGGGCTAATTCGTGTCATCAATAAAAAAATGGAATTTCTGCAGCTCAACGAATTGCAATTGTCCAAATACGATAATCATTATCAAAAACTAAAAATCATTTTTGAAAGAACAATCGAATTAATAGACACTCATCATCCCGATGAAATTGCGATTGAAGCTCCTTTCTTCGGCAAAAACGTACAATCGATGCTAAAGCTAGGTAGAGCACAAGGAGTGGCAATGGCAGCAGGACTTTCGAGAGATATTCCGATTACCGAATACGAACCAAAAAAAATAAAAATGGCTATCACTGGAAACGGAAATGCTAGCAAAGAACAAGTGGCCAAAATGCTTCAGCAACTTTTAGGCTTGAAAGAATTGCCAAAAAACCTCGACTCTACCGATGGTTTGGCGGCGGCGGTTTGTCATTTTTTCAATTCTGGAAAAGTTATCGCGGGCAAAAGCTATTCGGGTTGGGATGCTTTTGTAAAGCAAAATGAAGAACGAATAAAAAAGTAATCAGTGGTCAGTAATAAACTGTACACTAATAAACTGAATACTGACCACTTTCCCAAGACTGATCACTAGAATTCTGAATACTGAACACTAAAAATATGTCCGGCATCTACATCCACATACCCTTTTGTAAGCAGGCTTGTCATTACTGCGATTTTCATTTTTCGACTTCAATGAAGAAGAAAGAAGAAATGGTTTTGGCTATTGCCAAAGAAATCCAAATGCGGAAAAATGAGCTTCTCGATTCCGTTCAAAATGGCAAAGATGAAGTTGTAGAAACTATTTATTTCGGTGGAGGAACGCCGAGTGGATTGCAGATTGCTGATTTGAGATTACTGCTAGATTCGGTTTATAAAAATTATCAGGTTATTGAAAACCCCGAAATTACACTCGAAGCCAATCCCGATGATTTATCAGAAGAGTATTTGATTGCACTTTCAGAAATTGGAATTAACCGCTTGAGTATTGGAGTTCAATCCTTTTTTGAGGATGATTTGCAAATGATGAACCGCGCTCACAATTCGGCAGAAGCCAAAAAATGTTTGGAAATTGCCACCAAATATTTCGATAACATTACGATCGATTTGATCTATGGAATTCCAGGCATGAGCAACGAAAAATGGAAACAAAACATCGAAACAGCTTTGAGTTTTGGTATTCCGCATATTTCGAGTTATGCCTTGACTGTCGAACCCAAAACAGCCTTGAACAAACTCATTGCGAGTGGAAAAATTGCCGAACCGAAAGATGAAGTTGCCTCAGAACACTTTTCGATTTTGGCAGAGATGCTGGAAACAAACGGTTTTGTTCATTACGAATTATCCAATTTTGGAAAAGAAAACTATTTCTCCAAAAACAATTCAGCGTATTGGTTAGGTAAAAAATACATCGGAATTGGTCCTTCAGCACATAGTTATGACGGCATATCCCGAAGCTGGAATGTTTCGAATAATTCACTTTACATAAATTCAATTAAAGAAAATCAATTACCAAATGAAGTAGAGATTTTAACCATTACTGATCGTTACAACGAATATATTATGACGGGATTGCGAACGATTTGGGGAGTTTCACTAGAGAGAATTAAAAACGATTTTGGTACTGATTACTTCCAATATTTGCAAAAACAATCTCAAAAATTCATTGATGATGATTTGCTTTTTATTGAAAGTGGCATTCTGAAACCAACAAAAAAAGGAAAATTTCTGACAGATGGTATTGCTTCAGATTTATTTTATTTAAATTTGGAATAAGAAAACTTCAAGAGTATGAAAACAATATTAAAGTCTTTTTTCCCTAATGTTTTCTTGCTCTTTTTTATAAATGTTAGTATTCTCTTTGGACAAAATAAAAAAGCAATAGACACCTCCAATATTCATTTTTATCCCGAAAAAATAATGATTCGGGCCAACCTGAGCACTCAGAGTGACGCACAAATTTTGCAAAGTAAAAATGGTGATAATCTGGATTTGGAAACCAATAATAGTTACAAACTCTTTTTATCGGTTGATTATAAATTTATAGGTTTTAGTTATGGATTCTATCCTAAATTCATTGGTGGTAACAATGATGAATCCACTAAAGGTAAATCCAAATTTTCGGAATATAATTTTCGCTTTTTTCTAGGCAAATGGATTCAAACCGTAGATTACAGTAAAATTCGAGGGTATTATGTTGAAAATACAGGGTTTTTTTTACCAGATTGGAATCCAAACGAAGATCCTTACTTTCAATTCCCTAATCTAAAAACAGTAAAATATGGAATGTCAACTTCTTATGTATTCAATCCAAAATATTCCCTAAAATCGGTCACCTCTTTTACCGAATGGCAAAAAGAAAGTGCGGGAAGTTTTATTCCTACTTTGATTTATGATTATAAAAAATTTTCTGTCGAAACGGATTTTTTGAATAGCAAACAAAACGAATACGATATTTATTTAGGAGTAGGTTATTTTTATAATTGTATCATTCGTAAAAATTTTTACATCGCACCCAATCTAACCTTTGCAACAGGAATAAAAATTACAAATTCAGAATCATTCCAATCTGGTATGCAATCCAGTAATCGTGATAATTATTGGGTTTATAATTTAGTTGGCGGTTTAAAAATGGGTTATAATTCGGAACATATTCTTTTTGGTCTTTCCTTCAATTTTGATAATACCAGCTATGATGATAAGGATCACGAAATTATCTCAAATGACAAAGCCTTCGGCCTTATTTACTTTGGATACCGTTTTGGTGCTCCAAAATATATTAGTAAACCGGTTAATAAAGTAAATGATCTCCTTAAATTATAATTGGTATGGTTGTAGTTTCTACAAATAAAGAAAAACTGGATATTCCGTTTATTCAGCATTTTTTGAAAGACATATATTGGACAGCTCCAAGAACTATTGAAGAAGTGCAAACCACAATTGACAACTCTTTTTGTTTCGGAATTTATCTGAATAATGTCCAAATTGGCTTTGCCAGAGTCATTACCGACTATGTTGTTTTTGCCTATGTGATGGATGTTTTTATTACGGAGGAACACAGAGGAAAAGGATATTCTTCTATTTTAGTAAAAGCCATGCTGGAAGAACCAATACTGAATGAAGTAAAAATTTGGCGATTGGCTACGAGAGATGCACAATTTTTATATAAAAAATTCGGTTTTAAAGTATTGGCTCATCCCGAAAGAATGATGGAAAAAATTATACAATGAATCTAGAAACTTATTACGAATACTGCCTTTCCAAAAAAGGAGTTACTGAGCATTTCCCGTTTGACCAAGATACATTAGTATTTAAAGTAGGCGGAAAAATGTTTGCGCTTTCGTCTTTATCGCAATGGGAAAAGAATGAACCTTCGGTAAACTTAAAATGTGACCCAGAACGAGCACTAGAATTACGAGCCGAGTATGATGCTATTCAACCAGGTTATCATATGAGCAAAATTCATTGGAATACTATTGCCGTAAATCAGGACGCTCCTGATGTTTTACTAAAAGAATTGATTGATCATTCGTATGACTTGGTTTTTAAAAGTTTGACCAAGAAAATTCAAATGGAAATCACTCAATTAGAAAAATAGGCATTATTTTTGTTTAAAAAAAATCAGATACCTTCAAATAAAATAATATGATTGATAATCTAAAAAAAATCCTTAACGAGGAACAAGATCCAAAAGCGATAGAAAAAATCACTTCTAAACTAAACGATTTGTTGATGAAAGGTGAAGAAGTTGGCTATATCGCCGTTCAAAAAAAACCAGCCATTACCGTTTTTCCTGATAGTATAGTGGTAACCAATAAAAGAATCATTATTTGTCAGCCAAAAAACATGGGGCTTTCTATGAATTTCACTGATTTTACTTGGGATGAAATCGAAGGAACTTTTGTAAAAGAAAATATTTTAGGTTCAGAATTCTCATTTTCGACCAAAACACAAATTGCAGTTTCAATCGATTATATTCCAAAAATTCAAGCCAGAAAAATTTCGACTTACGCCAAAGAACAATTGGACATACTAAAAAATGGTGCCACAACAACTCCAATAATCGATGAAATAGTTACTCCTGAAGTTATTGAGGAACCAGAAACAATTGAAGAAATCGAAACAGAAGAGATAACCAATTTTGCCGAAATCATACCTACAGTTGCTAATTATGCTGAACCAATTGTAGAAAACACAATAGCTCCTGCTGAAAATAAACCTAGTGGATTGACACAAGACGAGCTTTTTGCAAAGCTTCAAAACTATAAAAAACTACTTGACAATGGATTAATCATGCAAGGCGAATATGACGCTTTCAAAAAAGAAATTTTAAGTCAGATGTAATTTAAAAGCCCGACAAATAAAAAACTTGTCGGGCTTTAGGTGTTATTTTTATTAATAGGGCAAAATCAAAATAAAATAAATTCATAATTGATCTTGTTTTGAAAACTAACCTAGCACGTAACTAAATTAGCATTGACGTCGCTTCCCCAATTCGGCGTTTATTGTAAGCTTAACTTAGTAAGCTCCTAAGTAGAAACTACCAGAAGCCGCTTTTAATTTAGCTCCTTTTTTGATTTCTTTAGTTTTGTAATTAATGATGTAAATATTTCCATCTTTTCCTGCAGGAGTTAATGGAAGATATACATTATCACCAATAAGACCGATGTTTTGGAACTGCCCTAAAGTTGTTGATAAAGCTGCATCTGTTTCAATTTCTGTAGCTAATTTTACTGAGTTTGAAGGAGTGTTCAAATCAACCAAAGCAACATATCCACCAGCTGTATTTTTTAGCGTATAAAGCACTACAGCTTTACCGTCTTTAATATATCTCCATGCTTTTATACTAGCATCGGCAACACCCAAAGCAGTATTTAAGTTAAAGTGATAACTTTGGTCATAATCATCAGTAGCTTTACTAATACGAAGAATATCTGCACCAGATGTAGCTGTAGCTTGATAAAGATTTCCATCAGTACCCACATATTGTGTCATTGTACGGTAACCGTGATTGTTTACAATACTTTTCTCTGAAATAATGATTTTAGGATTTCTCAAAGAAGGATAATCTACCACATAGGTTACAGTTCCTAATTCTCTAACCGCTTTACTAGCTGGCCAAACAAGAGTTCCAGAAGAGTTTGGTGCTGGCGTACCATTTACATCATGTCTTCCTACGTTTACACCAATGTAAAGTTTCGTTTTAGCTTGGTTTAAAACTGGTACATCAGCTCTTGAAATGTAGTAACCTTGCGATGTTTCGCATTTTTCATCAGCATTCAAATTGTTTTATGGATTTACTCCAGCAAGTTGCAGAAAAAATTATTTTGGTGTAAAATTTTCATTACTATATTGGGAAGTATTAGACATGATTTCGCTTGATTTTTTTATGATCGAAGATTTACTTTTAATATAAATAAATTTCAAAAGTCGATATTGAATCGACTTTTGAAATTACAATTACATCTGATTTAAAACGTTTTCATTTGTTTATCTACAAAATTATTAGATTGTTGTTCTAGCAATTCTGTAGCATTTTTTCGTTGCAAATCATATAATTTTTTATCCTCTGCAATATCAGCATAAACTTTATCATGCATGGTTGCACTGGTTTTGATCAACAATTCCCGTTGGTATTTGTCTTGTTCTATTGTGGCCTTAAGAGCCGTTTCTAAATCTTCCAATTTATAATCGTACTCTCCTTTTGGCGACAATAATTTGGCAATAATTGGCGACGTTTCGATTGCCAGAAACAACAACATTATAAAAAAGGATGGAATCCAAGGCAATTTGTTCAAAGCGTTAATGCGTGCCATCAAACCGTCAAAACCATCAATAACTGGTTGTGTTTCGGACACTTTTTTATTTAAGTCGGTTTGAAGTGTTTTACCCGTTTTTTCAAGAAGAGCGATTTTGGCTAAGTTGATTTTTCGAATCGTATCCAGTTCGGCAGAAGCCAATTGGTGTTTGGCAAATTTTTCTTTGAAAATAGGTCCTTTTCCCATTTTTTTGGTTCCTGCGGTTCCTTCCGCTTCTTGGATATACGATTGATAAAGTGTGCTTAATTCTTTTTCCTTGTCTGTGATTTCTCTTTTAAGACTGGCTATTTCGGTTATATTTTTATCCAAATCCGATTTGAAATAATTCGCAACTTCTTTTTTATTGTTCAAAGCCATCGCATTTTTTTCTTTCAACAAAACCGCATTAATTTCTTTTTCAAAAATTTTGATTTCTAATGGTTTTGAAATCACAATAGCAATAATAATCGCCAGGATAATTCGAGGAGTAGCTTGCAAAAACTCAGCAGAAAATTGGTTTCGTTTTCGGATTGTCGAAACAATGAAACGATCCAAATTAAAAATAAGTAAACTCCAAACAAGGCCAAATAACAAAGCGGGATAAACAGAATCGAAAACTGTAAAAAGTGCATAAGCACTAGCTATAAAAGCCATAACGGCTGTAAAGAAAACGGTAGCCCCAATTCCTACGAATTTAGTTTGTTCGCCTTCGGAACAACCTTCTAGAAGTTGTTTGTCTGCTCCTGAACACAGGATGAAGAATTTTTTTAACATAATTGATTGATTTTTGATTGATGATTTGATTGCTACAAATTTAAGTCCAAAAAATCAATTTCAACATAAATAGTTGATTTGTTTTTATTTACCGCTCCTCCAAATTCTTAATATTATCTTAAAGTTAATAAAATCAAAATTTTCGCAAGAAATCATAACACAATGCTAATCTTTTTTGATCGGTTTAATAATACATGATTTCTAGGTTTGCAACCAAAATCTAACGAAAAAAACAATGAAAAAAAATTATCTAATAACACTACTATTACTGTTATCGATTTCAAGTTTTGCACAGAAAGCGATTCTTTCTGGTAAAATTATAGATGCAGATGACAAACTTTCTTTGCCTGGAGCAATGATTCAAATTGTTGGGCATAACAAATACACTACAACTGACTATACAGGTCATTATGAATTCCTAAATATTGATGCAGGAACCTATACGATCTCAGTAAAATATATCGGATATACAACTTCTACACAAGAAGTAACAGTTGACTCAGGAAAAAACACTGTTCTTAATTTCTCCCTTAAAGTTTCGGGAACCGAATTGAACGAAGTTGTGGTGGGAGATAATTTAAAAGGTCAAGCCAAAGCATTGAATCAACAAAAAAATAATAAAAATATTGGAAACGTAATTTCATCAGATCAAGTAGGACGTTTCCCAGATGCCAATGTAGGAGACGCTCTAAAACGTGTTCCTGGTATTACCATGCAAAACGACCAAGGTGAAGCCAGAAACATTATCATTAGAGGTTTGGCTCCATCATTGAACTCAGTAACTTTGAACGGGGACAGAATCCCATCTGCTGAGGGGGATAACCGAAATGTTCAAATGGATTTGATTCCATCGGATATGATTTCGACAATTGTTGTAAACAAAACCCTTACTCCAGATATGGATGCAGACGCTATTGGAGGTTCTGTTAACTTGGTTACAAGAGCTACACCAAACGGCGAAAGAATCTCTGCAACTCTTGCTGGAGGCTATTTACCAATACGTGAAAAAGCTAGTTATACTGCAGCATTAGTATATGGAAATCGTTTTTTTAATAACAAATTTGGTGCTGTTTTCAGTGGTTCTTATAATAATGTAGATTATGGTTCTGATGATATCGAAAACGAATGGGTAAAAGACGATTTTGGAAATGAATTTTTACAAGCTTCAGAAATCAGAAAATACGATGTACAACGTATTCGTCGTAGTACCTCATTGGCTTTAGACTATAAATTTGACGAAAATAACGCCATTTTTGCCAATGTCATTTACAACTGGAGAGATGATAGAGAGAATCGTTTTAGAACTACTTATGATGATATCGAAGCAATCTACGATGATTTAGACGAGTCTAAGATTGTTGGTTTTGAAGGTCGTGTAAAACGTCAGACAAAAGGAGGAATCGATAATAACAGAAACAAAAGTAGAAGACTTGAAGACCAACGTGTACAAAACTATTCACTTCGTGGAGAACATTTAATTGGATCTAAATTAGATTTGGATTGGTCTGTAAACTATGCAAAAGCTAGAGAATACCGTCCAAATGAACGTTACATCGAGTACCGCCAAAAAGGTCTGGAAATGACCGAAGATTTATCGGATTTGAGATTTCCATTAATTACAACAACTGGTGAGTCTGTAGATGAATTCGAATTTGATTCGGTTACCGAAAATACAGATGATACAAGCGAAAGTGAACTAGGAGCAAAAATAAACGTTCGTTTCCCATTTACTATTATCCCTTCAGAAAAAGGACGTTTAAGAACAGGACTTAGAGTGCGTATGAAGGAGAAAAAGAGAAACAATATCTTTTATACGTATGAGCCAACTGGTGATGATATGGAATTGCTATCTGATATCTCAACTAGCTATTTTGATGGAAACGGTTTCAATCCAGGTAACCAATATGTTCCAGGTACATTTGCTTCTGCAAAATACTTAGGAGGATTAGATTTGAATAATACTGCATTGTTCGATAAAGAAACTGACCCAGCTGAATATTTGACGCAAAATTATAATGCAAAAGAAAATATTTATGCTGCCTATGTAAGATGGGATCAAGATTTCAATGATAAATTGTCTATGGTTGTTGGTTTTCGTGTAGAGAATACGCATATTGATTATACTGGTAACCGCGTTCTTGACGAAGAAGAATTAGAAAGTACAATCAACACAACCAACTCTTATACAAATGTATTGCCAAGTCTTACTTTTGAATACAAAGCTACAAAAGATTTAATCTTGAGAGCTGCAGCTACAACAGCATTAGCTAGACCTAACTATTATGCATTGGCTCCTTATGTAAATAATATTGCTGCCGATAAAGAAATTACAGCTGGTAATCCAGATCTTGAAGCTACTTATTCATACAACTATGATTTGATGGCCGAAAACTATTTTAAATCTGTCGGGATACTTTCTGGAGGTGTTTTCTATAAAAGATTAAACGATTTCATTTACAACTACAGCGATAATCAATACACCCAAGAGAAATTTGCTACAGATTTCCCTAATCAAGAAAACCCAATTCCTGCTGGCGAAAACTGGTCTTTTGTACAATCAAGAAATGGAGATATTGTAGATGTTTATGGTTTTGAGGTGGCTTTACAACGCCAATTGGATTTCTTACCTGGAAAATTCCTTAAAGGTTTTGGTGTTTATTTGAACTATACTTACACTAATTCCGAAGCTAAAGGTATTGCTGACGAAGATGGAAACGAAAGAAAAAACATCAGTCTTCCAGGAACAGCTCCACACATGTTCAACGGTTCATTATCTTGGGAAAACAAACGTTTTTCAGCTAGAATTTCTACAAACTTCACCTCTGATTATTTAGACGAATTGGGTTCAGAAGATTATAACGATACCTACTATGACAAACAATTTTTCCTAGATGCAAATGCAGCTTACAAAATCACAACTAAGCTTCGTGTATTTGCCGAAGCAAACAACTTGACAAACCAACCTTTGCGTTACTATCAAGGAGTTGCAGATCATACAAAACAAGCTGAATACTATCAATCTAGATTCAATTTGGGATTAAAATTTGATTTATAATACAGTCTATAAATAGCAAAAAAATGGTAACAGGATGTAATGTCCTGTTCCATTTTTTATAATATATACAGAATGAAACAAATATTCTATATTTTTATGACTTCCTTGATTTTTCAAGGAACCATTGCACAGCAAACCGAAAAGAGAGAACTCTCTGGTTATACAGAAGGCTACATTCCAGAATTACAAAAAGTAGATAAGAGTTTAAACTTTTTATTAATGGGTGACTTTGGTCGTTATGGCCAATTTTATCAAAAAGAGGTTGCTACCAAAATGGGACAAGCAGCGGCAACAATTGGCTCCGAATTTGTAATAAGCGTTGGGGATAATTTTTATCCAAACGGGGTTCAAAGCACTTCAGATCATTCTTGGTTAGCTTCTTTTGAAAACATTTATACCGATTATAGTTTGCAAAACGATTGGTTTGTAACTTTAGGAAATCACGATTATAGAGGAAATGTTCAGGCACAAATTGACTATTCTGCCAAAAGCAGACGTTGGCATATGCCTTCAACTTATTACAAAAAAGAATTTGATCTTGAAGATGGCAATAAAGTTTTGGTCTTGTTTATGGATACTTCGCCATTTATTGACAAATATTATGATGCCGATTCGGGTATGAGCGAAAATCTCAAAACCCAAGATACAATTGCGCAAAAAAAGTGGTTGCTAAAAGAATTGGCAACAACCGATAAAAAAATTACTTGGAAAATTGTGGTGGGGCATCATCCTTTGTATAGTGGCGGAAAGCGTAAAACAAGTACCGAAACAACAAGTTTCGAGAAAAAATTTGCTGCCATTTTTGATACTAATAAAGTAGATGCTTATTTCTGTGGACACGAACATGATCTACAAATTATAAAACCAAAAGGACACTATACTACTCAGTTTTTGTCAGGTGCAGCTTGTACTGTTCGCCCAAGCGGATCAAGAGAAGGAACCTTATTTTTTGCCGAAAAACCAGGATTTATGACCTTCTCCATTACAAACTCAAAATTATTGGCTCAGGTAGTTGACGAAAAAGGAAAAATAATATTTACAACACAAATAGAAAAAAAATAAAATGAAAAATTTAAATAAAACATTAGCTGCCTTGGCGGTAATCTCTTTAACTTCTTGCGGTAGCAAATTAGTTCCAGTAGCAGAAAATGCTGTAAAACCAACTACAGTTACACAAACTTTACCTCACGATACCGATGATCCTTCTATTTGGATTAATCCAACAGATGCTTCAAAAAGTATTGTTATCGGAACAGACAAAGACACCGATGGCGGTTTATATGCATTTGATTTGAACGGAAAAATCCTAAAAAAATCAATTGTTTTAAAAAGACCTAACAATGTTGATATTGCTTACGGATTGGTCATTAATGGCAAAAAAGTTGATATTGCTGTAACAACCGAAAGAGAAAACAACAAGATCAGAATCTTCAGTTTACCAGATTTAGAGCCGATTGACAATGGCGGAATTCCCGTTTTTGAAGGAGAATTAGAGCGTGATCCAATGGGAGTTGCATTATACACACGCCCAAGTGACAAGAAAATATTTGCTGTTGTAGGCAGAAAATCAGGGCCATCTGGAACATATTTATGGCAATATGAACTCTCTGGAAATGAAAATAATGTAACTGCCTCTGTGGTGAGAAAATTTGGAGAATATAGCGGTAAAAAAGAAATCGAAGCCATTGCTGTTGACAATGAATTGGGTGCTATTTACTACTGTGATGAGCAATTCGGAATCCGAAAATATCATGCAGATCCTGCATTAAACGACAATAAAGAATTAGCACTTTTTGGAAAAACAGACTTCAAATCCGATCATGAAGGTATTGCTATTTACAAAAAATCAGCTACCGAAGGTTATCTATTAATATCCAACCAACAAGCCAATAGTTTTATGGTTTATCCTAGAGAAGGAGCAAACGGAAACCCTAACGAATATACCTTACTTGCAGAAGTACCAACTTCTACAATAGAATGTGATGGTGCCGATGTAACTAGTGTTAATTTAGGTGGAGACTACCAAAATGGTCTTTTCGTAGCGATGAGTAACGGTATGACTTTTCATTATTATGCTTGGGATTTGATTCAAGAAAGAATTGATCAAGCTAAGAAGTAGTACTCCGTTAGCAGAATTTAGTATTCAGTTAGACTTTTTCAAAAAACAAAAAAGCTGTTCATTGTGAACAGCTTTTTTAGTTTGAATTAGTAATTTCCTTATTGTATTATAGGTGCGCCAGCCAAAATCTCCTCATTGGCAAATGCTGCAAATTGAGCAAAATTAGCTTCAAATTTTTTAGCCAATTCAACCGCTTTTATATCATATAATTCAGGATCTTCCCAAGTATTTCTAGGGTTTAAAATTTCCGAAGGAACTTCTGGGCAAGACTGAGGAATTGCAATTCCGAACACTTTGTGATTTACAAAATCAACCGTATCTAATTCTCCTTTTAACGCTGCGGTAATCATAGCTCTGGTGTATTTTAATTTCATTCTACTACCTTTACCGTAAGCACCACCTGTCCATCCGGTATTGATTAGCCAAACCTTTACATTGGCTTCTTTCATCTTTTTGCTCAACATTTCGGCATATTTTGTAGGATGCAAAGGCATAAATGGAGCACCAAAACAAGCCGAAAAATTAGGTTGTGGTTCCGTAACTCCTGCTTCTGTTCCTGCTACTTTTGCAGTATAACCCGAGATAAAGTGATAAGCGGCTTGTCCTGCAGTTAATTTAGAAATGGGAGGTAAAATTCCGTAAGCATCAGCCGTTAAGAAGAAAATGTTTTGGGGTTTTTCGCCAATCAAACCTGGTTGAACAGCGTCTATATGATCTATCGGGTAACTGACTCTAGTGTTTGGTGTGATCGAAATATTTTCATAATCTACTTCGTTGGTTCCAGGTTTAAAAATTACATTTTCTAGAATAGCTCCTTTTTTTATCGCTCTAAAAATATCCGGTTCATTTTCTTCGGTTAGGTTCACGACTTTGGCATAACAACCGCCTTCAAAATTAAAAACTGTATTTTCATTTGTCCATCCGTGTTCGTCATCACCAATTAATTTTCTAGTAGGATCTGCCGATAGTGTTGTTTTTCCCGTTCCAGACAAACCAAAGAAAATGGCGGTGTCACCATCTGAACCAACATTGGCACTGCAATGCATTGGTAAGGCATTTTTAAAAACAGGAAGAATAAAATTTAAAGCCGAAAATATTCCTTTCTTCATTTCACCAGTATAACCCGTTCCTCCTATTAAGACAATTTTCTTTGTAAAATTCAAAATAGCAAAATTACCTTGGCGTGTTTTATCAATGGCGGGGTCTGCTAAAAAACTTGGAACACAAATTACCATCCACTCAGGAGAAAAGTCTTGAAGTTCTTCGGGATTAGGTCTCAAAAACATATTGTAGCAAAATAAATTGGCCCAAGCTGTTTCGGTAACTACCCGTACGTTTAATTTGTAATTGGGATCGGCACAAACATAAGAATCTCTAACAAAAACTTCTTTATTTGATAAATAGTTAGTCACCTTTTGGTAAAGTCGATCAAAATCATCTGGATCAAATGGGATATTTACCTTTCCCCACCATACTTTATCCGCAGTAATATTGTCTTTAACGATAAAACGATCTTCTGGGGAACGTCCTGTAAATTTACCTGTGTTTATAACTAAAGCCCCAGTATTATTCTCTAATCCTTGCCCAGATTGAATCGTCAATTCATGTAACTCTGTTGGATTGAGTTGGTATCTAATATTCGCATTTTCAATCCCTAGTTCTTTTAACGAAATCGATTTCGTAATCAAGTCATAGCTCTCCATATAAATTAAGTTTTGTGAGTGATGTTTATTTCACTACAAAAGTATAATTTTTTTTTTGAACCGTATTAAATATTATTTTTCTTTTTTGAAGGCTTTATTAAGTCAAAAATCAATAATATCCAAGAAGAAATAAGAAATAGCCCACCAATCGGGGTAATAAACCCAATCACCTTAAAATCTATCGGGGTTAATGAGTTGGTCGCCAAAAGATAAATTGAGCCGGAAAAAAATAATATACCAAGAGTAGCGGCAATATAAATCCTTCTTTTAACCTTTTGATTGATAATAGTAGTAGTTCCTATAAACAATAAAAACAAAGCATGATACATTTGGTATCGAATTCCGGTTTGGAAAGTTATAATTTGTTCTATCGGAAGAAGTTTTTTTAGTCCATGTGAACCAAAAGCGCCTAAAATTACCGCTACCATTCCAAAAATAGCTGCCGTCAAAATTATTTTCTTGTTCATTATTTTATTTTATTTCAACAAAAGTATTCCTATTTTTTCAAACTTAAAACATTTCACATCCAACTTTAAAAGTTAAATTTTTTGTATTCAAAAACTAATAATTGTTAGAGAATCTTCTTTTAATAATCGCAACTGTTTTGAAGTTCTAATTTTTTTAATATATTTGTTACAAATCAAACAATAGAATTGATTTGTGTTGTATTTATGCAATAATCATTTTTTTTGAACATTCTAAATTAAGAGGCAATATTTTTTTGTTTTATTAAAAAAAGACATTCTAAATAGTACAGATTACAATTTTGAGTCAAATGCAAAATAGGAGAACAATTCTGATTATAGGAGCTGGAAGATCGGCCTCATCTTTGATACAGTATCTTTTAAACAAATCCGTTTCCGAAAAATTACAAATTATCATTGCCGACATCTCTTTGACAATGGCTCAAAAAAAAGCAAACAATCATCCCAATGCCAAAGCAATTGAATTGAATATTTTTGATGAAAATCAAAGAAAAACAGCAATTCAAGATGCAACAATTGTGATCTCAATGTTACCCGCACACCTCCATATAGAAGTTGCCAAAGATTGTATTGTTTATAAAAAACATCTTGTAACGGCTTCATACATTAGTGATGCCATGCAAGAATTGGATAATGCTGCCAAAGCAAACAATCTAATTTTTATGAACGAAATTGGTTTAGATCCTGGAATAGATCATATGAGCGCCATGAAAATAATAGATTCTATTAGAGATCAAGGCGGTAAAATGTTGCTTTTTGAATCCTTTTGTGGAGGTCTTGTTGCTCCTGAATGCGACAACAATTTATGGAACTATAAATTTACTTGGGCACCTAGAAATGTGGTTCTTGCGGGTCAAGGTGGAGCCGCAAAATTTATTCAAGAAGGTACCTATAAATACATCCCATATTCTAATTTATTCAGAAGAACCGAATTTTTAGAAGTAGAAGGTTATGGAAAGTTCGAAGCTTATTCTAATCGTGATTCTTTAAAATACAAAAGCGTTTATGGTCTAAATGATGTACTTACCTTATATCGAGGAACCATTCGGAGAGTAGGTTTTTCTAAGGCATGGAATATGTTTGTGCAACTCGGAATGACTGATGATAGTTATATTATGGAAGATTCTGAAAACATGACCTACCGCCAATTTGTAAACTCATTTCTTCCTTATCACCCTACAGATTCTGTTGAAATCAAGATGCGTTTGATTCTAAAAATTGACCAAGATGATATCATGTGGGACAAACTTTTGGAGTTAGACCTATTTAGTCATCATAAAAAAGTTGGTCTAAAAAATGCTACTCCTGCTCAAATCCTTGAAAAGATACTTACTGATAGTTGGACCTTGCAACCTGATGATAAAGATATGATTGTAATGTACCACAAATTTGGATTTGTACTCGACGGCCAAGAAAAACAAATTGATGCAAAAATGGTATGTCTTGGCGAAGACCAAACCTATACCGCAATGGCCAAAACGGTGGGACTCCCTGTAGCGATAGCCACCTTATTAATTTTGAATAAAAAAATAACAACTCCTGGAGTACAACTTCCTATTCGGAAAGAAGTCTATGACCCCATTTTGAAAGAGTTAGAAGAATATGGTGTTGTTTTCAAAGAACAGGAAATGCCTTACATAGGTTACAATCCTGATAAAGTTTTCAGTTAATTTTTTTTTAGTTTTTTTTGATTTTTCCGCTTCTTTTCCCGAGAAGCGGATTTTTTTTTTTAGTCTTTTGAAATGAGAATATTTCCTTTAATTCAATTTAAAATTCACTTGCATTTTCTCCAGCTCGAACAACAACTCATTCGAAATTTGAACTTTCAATTTTCGGCTAGCCATCGATAATTTGGTCACCACTTTGATTTCTTCTACTTCGGAGACTTGTTTGACTTCAACACCATCGTTGGCTTCATCATTTTCATCCCCAAATGTTTCTTCATCTGCATTCTCAAAATCAGAAGTTGTTTCGACAATTCTTTTGATTTTCTCCAATTCCATGACTTCAAAACTCACCATATTGTCCCCTTTATACTCTTGAAAAAGACGATTTAGCCTATGAATAAATTCTGCATCGAGATCTTTAATATTCAACAAAAGAATAAGCCTTTTGGCAAAAGTACTTAACACATCCTGCAGGTATTGTACCAAAACAAACTGCATTCGAGGTTCGGCTCTCTTACCAGTTTCCTGATTGACCCAGCCTTCTTTTATCAGTACTTTCATAAAAGTAAAATTGTTTTGAATAAAGAAATGCCTGAATTTTAAATATTCTTCTCCAAAAATTTTAAATTCATAACTCTCATCATATCCTTCCAGAACAAAAGTCCCCCACCCTTTTCCGTTCTTTGCTACTCGGTGTTGTACATTGGTTATGATTCCTCCAAAAGTTAAGTTTTTACCAACGTATTGTTCCATATTTTTCAATGCCTCGAGTTTGGCATTACAGAAATATTTCATCTCAAATTTATAATCGTCCAATGGATGTCCTGAAATATAAATCCCAACCACTTCTTTTTCTTTAGCCAATTTTTCCATCGTACTCCAATCTTCACAAGGCGGTACAACTGGTTCTGCAATTTGTACTTCACTGGTTTCGCCAAACAAACTCACTTGAGAGGAATTTTCATTTTCCTGAAATTTGTTTCCATAACGCATCGCTTTTTCATAAAACGTAATTCCATCACCATCATCGTGAAAATATTGTGCACGAGTAGTGCCTTCAAAAGAATCGAAACCACCGGCTAAAGCCAAATTTTCGATCGCTTTTTTATTGGCCGCACGCAAATCAATTCGTTTGGCTAAATCAAAAATTGATTTGTATTTTCCATCTTTACGACTATTGACAATCGTTTCAACGGCACCTTGTCCTACTCCTTTAATCGCTCCCATCCCGAAACGAACTGCGTACTCATCGTTTACGGTAAATTTATAATAGGATTCATTTACACAAGGCCCCAAAACTCGCAAGCCCATTCGCTTACATTCTTCCATAAAGAACGATACTTGCTTGATATCATTCATATTATTAGAAAGCACCGCTGCCATATATTCGGCAGGATAATGCGCTTTTAGATAAGCGGTTTGGTACGCAATCCAAGCATAGCAAGTCGAGTGTGATTTATTAAAAGCATAACTCGCGAAGGCTTCCCAGTCTTTCCAGATTTTTTCCAAAACCGTTGCGTCATGTCCTTTAGCAGCTGCTTGCTCGACAAACTTAGGTTTCATTTTATCTAGAACGTCCTTTTGTTTTTTTCCCATCGCTTTACGCAAAACATCGGCCTCACCTTTGGTAAATCCAGCCAGCGATTGGGACAAAAGCATTACCTGTTCCTGATAAACGGTAATTCCGTAGGTTTCTGATAAATATTCGGCACAAGCATCCAAATCATACTTGATTTCTTCCTCTCCGTTTTTTCTTCGAACGAAAGACGGAATATACTCCAACGGCCCTGGACGATACAAGGCATTCATCGCAATCAAATCCCCAAAAACGGTCGGTTTCAGGTCTTTCATGTATTTCTGCATTCCAGGCGACTCGTATTGGAAAATTCCAACCGTTTCACCTCTTTGGAACAACTCATACGTTTTAACATCGTCAATCGGGAAAGTGTCTGGATCCAACTGAATACCGGTTCTATATTTTACCAGTTTCACGGTATCTTTTATCAAAGTCAGGGTCTTCAGACCCAAGAAGTCCATTTTTAATAGTCCTGCACTTTCGGCAACCGAGTTATCAAATTGGGTTACATATAAATCCGAATCTTTGGCTGTGGTTACAGGAACATAATTGGTAATATCCGATGGCGTGATAATTACCCCACAGGCGTGAATTCCTGTATTTCGCATGGAGCCTTCCAATATTTTGGCCTGCTGAATCGTTTCTCCGGCCAAATCATCTTCATTGGCAATTCCGATTAATTCTTTTACCCGGTCAAATTCTTCCGAAGATTTTAGTGCTTTTTTGACCTCATCTTCACTTTCAGAAATAAAACGTGCCAAATTCCATTTTCCGGGCATCATTGCCGGAATCAACTTCGCAATTCTATCGGCTTCAAACAAAGGCAAATCCAATACACGAGCCGTATCACGAATTGCCGATTTGGTTGCCATTTTACCATACGTGATAATCTGCGCCACCTGATTCGCTCCGTATTTATTGATTACATAATCCATAACGCGGCCACGACCCTCGTCATCAAAATCGATATCAATATCGGGCATGGACACACGATCAGGATTCAGGAAACGCTCAAAAAGCAAATCGTACTTAATCGGGTCAATATTCGTAATTCCTAAACAATACGCCACGGCAGAACCCGCTGCAGAACCACGACCGGGACCAACCGACACATCCATTTTTCTAGCCTCGGCAATGAAATCCTGTACAATCAAAAAGTAACCAGGATAACCCGAATTAGAGATTGTCAATAACTCAAAATCCAATCGTTCCTGAATCTCGGGCGTAATTTCGCCATATCTTTTTTCGGCTCCCACCATTGTAAGATGACGCAGGTATTTATTTTCTCCGCGAACGCCACCGTCTTCGGCATCTTCGGCTACTTCAAACTCAACCGGAATTTCATATTTAGGAAGTAATACATCTCGGTACAAAGAGTAAATTTCGACCTTATCAATAATTTCCTGAATGTTAACAATCGCATCGGGTAAATCGGCAAAGAGTTTTTTCATTTCCTCTTCCGACTTGTAATAATATTCCTGATTGGGTAATCCGTAACGATACCCACGTCCACGGCCAATTGGAGTGGCTTGTTTTTCGCCGTCTTTTACACACAACAAAATATCGTGCGCATTGGCATCTTCCTTATTTAAATAAAAAGTATTGTTGGTGGCAATGAGTTTTACGTCATGCTTTTTCGAAAATTCAATCAAAGTCTTGTTGACACGGTTTTCATCTTCCTGATTGTGGCGCATGACTTCGAGATAAAAATCATCTCCAAACTGCTCTTTCCACCAAATCAGCGCTTCTTCGGCTTGGTTTTCACCAATATTCAGGATTTTACTCGGAATTTCTCCATAGAGATTTCCAGATAAAACCATAATGTCTTCTTTGTATTTTTCGACTATCGCTCTATCGATTCTAGGTACATAATAAAAGCCGTCCACATAGGCAATCGAGGCCATTTTGGCCAGATTGTGATAGCCGTTTTTATTCTTAGCCAATAAAACAACCTGGTAGCCATTATCTTTCTTGGATTTATCTTTATGATTATCGCAAATATTAAACTCACAACCCACAATAGGTTTTATTTCGGTTTCGGTTGGCTCTTCGCCTGCTTCGATTGAAGCTTTAATTTTGGCAGAAGCTCCTTTATTGTGATTCATCACGGCACTCACAAAATGGAAAGCTCCCATCATGTTCCCGGTATCAGTCATTGCTACTGCTGGCAAATTTTTTTTGGCGGTAGCCGAAACCAAATTATTGATTCCGATAGTGGACTGTAAAACTGAAAATTGAGTGTGATTGTGCAAATGCGCAAAACGAGCCGCTTTTAAATCTGCTTTATCCGAATCGGAAACAATAGTTTCTTTGCCCTCTGATTCTAATGCTTTTAGCTGCTCACGAATTTTATCAGAAGCTGCTTTTAGATTAATGTGTTTTAACCCAATTATTGGAATTTCAATAGGATTTCTTTCTTGAAATTCTTTGAAATAAGATGCCGGAACATCCAATTCCTCTTTGGTAAAAACTTCACGACGAACTAACTCCAAAAAACAACGAGTCGTTGCCTCAACGTCGGCAGTGGCATTGTGCGCTTCCGCAAATGGAACACTGAACAAGTATTCGTGTAACTCAGTCAACGTAGGCAATTTGAACTTTCCGCCTCGACCTCCAGGCAATTTCAACAAATTGGCCGTAACTTCGGTACAGGTATCCAATACAGGCATGGAAGCCAAAGGACTTTCCACTCCCATTCTGTACAATTCGGCACCCATAATGTTTACGTCGAAACCTAAATTCTGTCCAACGATAAACTTGGTTTTACTTAAAGCGATATTAAACTTCTCCAAAACCTCAGCCAGCAAAATCCCATCGTGTTGTGCCAATTCAGTCGAAATTCCGTGTACACGTTCGGCATCATAGGGAATGTTAAATCCTTCTGGTTTTACCAAATAATCCTGATGTTCGATCAGCTGTCCGTGTTCGTCATGCAATTGCCAAGCAATCTGAATACATCTTGGCCAGTTGTCTGAATCGCTCAAAGGTGCGTCCCAACGTTTGGGTAATCCGGTAGTTTCGGTATCGAATATTAAGTACATAGCTGAATTTTAACCATTTACACACAACAAAACACTGTGCCTAGTAATTTTCAAATTTAGTTTTTTTACAGTAGAAATATAATTCAAGTTATCAACAGCTATATATTTGTAGCAAAAAATATAGCTCTCAATTATTTAAATGACTTTGCTTTTTAGTACAAAACAAGTCTTATCTCTTATTGATTTTTCTCATATCAGTTGGACGTGAATGCGTAAACTCATGAAAAGTATCACTAAATGCACTTAAACTATTATAGCCGACTTCAAATGCGATTTCACTAATTGACATTTGGGTTTTAACCAACAATTCGATGGCCTTGACCATTCTAATTGTTTTTAAATATTGCAAAAAAGACAACTGCAAAGTAGATTGAAATAAACGGGACATTGTTCGTTCACTACTATTAAATTTCTCACTAATTTCTTTCAAACTCAAAGGTTCACCCATGTTTTTCTCAAGATAACTCACGATTTTATTCATCTGTTCGTTATCAGTAAAAGGCAGAATTATTGGTAAAGCTGTTGAATTTATTTGGGGCAAAATATTCTTAAGGGCTACTAGAAATTCAAAATTAGCATCGTCTTTGGTTACGTGCCTTCCATCCCAACATTCGGTAAAATTTATCATTTGAATAAGCAACTCACTAGCTGGATAAATCCCTAGTTTTCCATAAAATGGATTATTGTTGTCATCGTGGGCATAAAAATATAACGAACGTAATACTGTTGCCGAATACCCAATTCTTAATACATGCTCCAATCCCTGTGGAACCCAAAAATAATGACGAGCAGGTATTACATAAGTACGATTCTCGATTGTAATATATGCAATCCCACCTTCTACATAACTTAACTGTCCTTTTGTATGTGTGTGCAAAGGGATTAGTTTCTCTGATTTTTCATGCATCACAAAAACACTATCCTCTAGATTATTAATCTCTGGTAATGAATCTATTAACCCCATAAATCGTTCCTTTTACTTTTTTTGACAGAACAAAAATACTTAAAAAATGGCTAGAATAATGAAATAATTGTCTTTTCAAGATAAAAGACACGCTGATTCTCGTAGTAAATTTGCACGTCTAAAATAATTATGAAAACAAATATTAAAAAACCAGCACTCTTACTGATCTCATCTTGCTGCTTTACAGTAGCTTACAGCCAGAAAGAAATTAAAAGCGACACCTTGCATATTTCTCTACAAGAAGCATGGAAAAAAGCAGAAAGTCACAGTCGTCAAATTGAAATCCAAAAAAAGAATACCGAAATCTCTGAAGCTGAAGTCCGAGATGCCAAAATGGAAAGACTACCCGAGTTGGGAGTAAAAGGCAATATCGAAAAAGCTTCTAACATTCCCGTTTATGAGAACGGATTATTTCACAAACCAACTCAACACGAAGTAATTCATACTTTATATAAAGTTGGTGCCGATTTGTATTTGAATCTCTACAATGGTAACAAGACGAATTTAAAAATCAAAGAAGAAAAAACCATTCATCAAATTAGTGAGATTAAACAAAATCAGACAATCTCTGATATTCACTATACAACGGCTTCTTTGTATTTGGATTTACAAAAATCTATAATCTTTAAAAAACTTATTATTGAAGATATAGAAGATCAGGAAAAACAACTCAAAGAAATAGTTGCCTTTCATAAAAACGGAACGGTCCTGAAAAGTGATGTTCTGCGAGTAGAATTAGAATTGTCTCGCAGAAAACTAGCACTAACCACCATTAATAATGATATTTTGATCGCATCACAAAAATTAAATATTATTATGGGCGAACCCGATGAGAGGTTGGTACTTCCTAATTTACCCAAAAATGATTGGGAGGAAAAAACCACTTATGAAGACTATTTAGCCATGGCTTTGCAACATTCGTTCCCTTATCACATATCTGAACAAAAAACAGAACTCAGCAAAATCAATCTTAAGCAAGTCCGTGCCAATGTGGCTCCAAAAGTAGGTTTGTATAGTGAGTTTTATTTTGCTAATCCTCAAATATTCCTTTATCCGTATAATCCATATTTATATTCATTGGGAGTAGTAGGACTAAAAGCAAGCTTTCCTATTTCGGCTTTATACCATAATATCAATAAAGTAAAGGCAGCCGAACTAGAATTTGAGAAGGAAGAAGAAGCCCACAAAGATACCGAAGACAAAGTACGACAAGAGGTAAAAGAAGCATATTTGCGCTACAAAGAAGCATTAGAACAAATTAAAGTAGCTAAGGTAAACGAAACCCATGCCAAAGAAAATGCTCGTATTATCAAAAATACTTATTTCAATCAAACCTCTTTGATTACCGACTTACTCGATGCTGATATTCAGGTTTTACAAACTCGATTTGAATTGGCATCTGCACAAATTCTAGCACAAGACAAATACTATTTATTACAAAACATTATTGGGATACTTTAAAAAAAATGAAAAAAAGAATAACAACTACCGATCGTATGATTACCAAAATAACTGGATGGATTGCCGGAATTACAGTTCTTGTTTTAATAATTTGGGGAGGAAGCAGTCTATGGAATTATTTTCAATTTGAGCAAACCAATGATGCGCAAGTTCAAGAGTATGTAAATCCTGTAATTTCGAGATCCAGCGGATTTATTGTCGCTGTGAAGTTTGAAGAAAATCAACCAGTCAAAAAAGGAGATACGCTTCTGCTTATTGACAACCGAGAATATACTTTACAAATAGAACAAACCCAAGCACAACTTTTAAAAGCTCAAGCGCAACTTTTGGTTTTAAATAGCAACATAGAAACTTTAGAAAAAACCGCCTCAGCTTCAAAATCTCAAATCTCTGCAAATAAAGCCAAAGTCTGGAAACAAGAGTTGGATTACAAACGTTACAAACAGCTATACCAAGAAGAATCTGCCACTAAACAACAACTTGAAAACATAGAAGCTACTCTAGATGTAAACAAAAGTGATTATAAAACTGCTGTTGACAATTATGGCGCATCCGTTTCTAAAATAGAAGACGTTAGAGCAGAAAAACACGTTGTGAAAGCCGAAATTGGGCGTTTAGAAGCCTTACTCGACCGCCATAACCTTGATTTATCTTATACTGTAATTACCGCATCTTATGATGGACGAATGGGACGACGTACCGTAGAAGTAGGTCAGATGATTGACGTGGGAGAAACTTTGGCTTTCATTGTAAATAATGAAACAGACAAATGGGTCGTGGCAAATTACAAGGAAACTCAAGTCGAACATATGCAAATAGGAGACAAAGTAAAAGTTTATGCCGATGCATATCCAGATCAAGAATTCAACGGTACTATTATTTCACTTTCGCCAGCTACAGGTTCTAGCTTTTCGCTATTACCCCCAGATAACTCAACAGGTAACTATGTAAAAATTGTACAACGTGTGCCTGTTCGTATTCGAATTGACGGAAATCGTAAAGATATAGACGTATTAAAGGTAGGAATGAATGTGAACGTATTTGTTCCCAAAAAACAACACCATGGATAATTCATTGCCAATTTTTAAACCTTGGGCTCCTAATTGGTTAATCAACGTTACGCTTTTTGTATTAATCATGCCCAATTTGGTTTTGTTTTTTTTACCCATGACAAACCTTAATGCTGCCGCTGGATATTACGGTAGCGAACCTGCCGATATGCAATTTGCTGTTGCCTTATTCTATGCTGGTTACGTAGGTTTTTACAGTTTAGAAAGACGTTTTTTCTCTTTTTTGGCTGCCAAAGAATACTTTATCATTTTTACATTTTTGCAATTAGCCGCCACATTCATTTGTTATGAAACCAACGAGGTTTTTATACTTTTTCCGTTGCGTTTTTTACAGGGAATGTTATTTGCCTGCAATGTAAATATTTCGCTCTCATTAATGTTTAGTCGCATTGCAACTGAGCGTGCAAGAGAAATTGGCTTTTCTGTTTTCTTTGGATTATTACTCTGTGCATTGCCATTTAATAATCTAGTAACGGCAGATCTAATTGATACGTTCAATTACAACATCGTTTACAAGATTGCTGTTTTTTCTTATGTACCTGGTTTACTTTTATTATTGACCCTAATGAACAATGTTCGACTGAATGTAAAATTCCCATTATACCAACTGGACTGGCAAAGCTTTGTACTTTATAGCATTATTCTGTCTTTAATAGGCTACATCTGTATTTTTGGGCAAGAATATTATTGGCTAGAAGACATTCGTATCCTAGGTAGTGTTGTGGCAATTTTTGGACTTGGTATCGTGTATGCCTTTCGTCAAAAATCACTTAAGCGTCCTTATATCAGTTTGGCTGTATTTAAATTCCGAAATTTCAGTGTTGGTTTGATTGTTTTGTTTGTAATGTACATCTGCCGTTTTGCATCAGGAATAACCAATACCTTCTTTACTCAAGCGTATGGTTTTGATCCTATGCATATATCATATATCAATCTCTTTAATTTATTCGGATTGATAATTGGTGTCACCATCGCTTGTGCAATGATTTTACAAAAAAGACGTATTCGCAGCATCTGGATTCCTGGATTTCTGTTATTGCTTGCTTTTCATTTCAGCATGTATTTTTTATTCGATATTCAAGGAGACGAATTCAATTATTTTATCCCGCTTTTCATTCAAGGTTTAGGGGTAGGTCTCATTATGGTACCTACAATTGTTTATACTATATCATCAGTAACATTAGCTCTGGGACCATCGGCTGCAGCAATATGTTTAGCCATTAGATACTTAGGATTTTGTGTAAGCATTGCATTGATTAACTTTTTTACCCTTTTTGGAAAAAGCAGCCATTACAACGCTTTTCAAGACCATTTAACCAGTACAGATCCTATGTCGAGATTGTTCTTGCAAAAACAAGTTGCAAACTTAACTCACAAAGGGATGACACACGGAAAAGCCGTAAAAGCGGCCTATAAAACACTTGTAAACAAGGTAAATACTCAGGGACAACTACGTTTTGCGATGGATTATTATGAAATGATGGCTTGGCTAATCATCGCCACAATACTATTCATTGCATTAACACCTTATCTAAACAGAACCATGTTGTATTTAAAATCCCGAAGACTTTCGCCTGCTTAATTTTTAATTTATTATGAAAAAAATAATCCTACTTTGCATTATTGCTCTTCTTAGTGCTTGCAGCAACGATGATATGACTTTTAGTCTAAAAACTATCAAACTCAACGATTTTAAAGAAAGAACAAATCTTCCATCACAAAAATTATATTTAAAAGTTTTTAAAAACGACTCCGAAATTCCTCTGTCCGAAACAGGATTCTACCCTAGCGAATATACCATGCCAGCCACTTTCAAGGTATATCCAGTTACACCTATGCAATTGTATGGCAAGGATTACAACATCCAATTATGGGGCGAAATCAATGGCTACTTAGGAAGATGCGATATTGACATGGATGAATACAAAATTATTTTTCCTATTGATATGGAAATCCAAAATGATAGCTTGAGTGTTTCGATTTTAGGCAGTTGGGAATAGCATTTATTATCTTTAGCAACTTTGGGTTATGGAAGAAATTAGAATAGTAAGCGAAGTAATAAATGAATTAATCGAATGTGGATATGTAGTCAATTTAGACCTACTCGAAAATATGCTCACTTTAACAAACAACAAGAGTAACTACAATATAGATTTCAATGAATTTAAAATTGATTCCATTCATTATTGTCATGAAGATTCTAGTCCCGATGATATTGTTTATGTTTTTGCCATATCTTCATCAAAACTAAAACTGAAAGCCATTTGCATTTCACTGACACAAATTCAGGAACACTCTTATACTGTTTTAGATTATTTCAAAAAAGTTTGTTTTGCATTCAAAAATTTATTCTTCGCTTAAAACTAGTTTTTTATAAGCTAACTTTAATCTACAAATTTAAATCCTAAATTACGGTCAAAAAAAGCCAAATATCTTTCTTTGGATGTCGTAGTATTTAGGTACAACATAAATTAGATACCACAAGTAAAAAATGAATTTTTAGACGTTCCAAAACCCAAAAAAAGGAAGCAATAAAAAAAAAGCAAAACTAATAATTGTTACTATTTTTATTCATTTTGTTACATTTTTCATAAACAATCCTTGTATTTTGTAGTAGTTTTAAAATAAATTTGCTAACTATTAAAACTAAAATCATTTCAAAAAAAGAAAAGTCGAAAAAGAAAATTAAAATCCGTTACCAAAATATTTTTATATCAAATTCAAACCCACAAAAGCTAATTTGCAATCTGTAATTTAGTTTGGGTATCGTATATAATGAAATATTGAAATTGACACTTTTGTATCTTTTTTTACTTTTGTTTTGCTATTATAATGAACAGGAAAATGCTGTAGTTATAAAAATTACAATTAAAAAAAATAAACAATGAGTAAGACATTATTTGACAAAGTATGGGATTCACATGTAGTGCGTAAAATTGAAGATGGACCAGATGTGTTTTTTATTGACCGCCATTTCATTCATGAAGTTACGAGTCCTGTTGCTTTTTTAGGATTAAAAGCTAGAGGTGTAAAAGTTTTATACCCAGAGCGTACTTTTGCTACTGCCGATCACAATACACCAACTATAAACCAACACTTACCTGTTCAGGATGCTTTATCTGCTAATCAGCTGAAAGCTTTGGAAGACAATGCAACTGAATACGGAATCTCACACTGGGGATTAGGTCACCAAAAAAATGGAATTGTACACGTAGTAGGTCCTGAAAACGGTATTACTTTGCCAGGTTCTACTATTGTTTGCGGAGATTCACATACTTCTACACACGGTGCATTTGGAGCTATTGCTTTTGGTATCGGAACATCTGAGGTTGAAATGGTACTTTCTACGCAATGTATCATGCAACCAAAACCAAAGAAAATGCGTATCAATGTAAATGGTACTCTTAGTAAAGGTGTTGGTCCAAAAGACGTTGCTCTTTATATTATTGCTCAATTAACTACTTCTGGAGGAACTGGTTATTTTGTTGAATATGCTGGTGATGTTTTTGAAAACATGACTATGGAAGGCCGTATGACAGTTTGTAACTTAAGTATCGAAATGGGTGCTCGTGGTGGTATGATTGCTCCTGACCAGACTACTTTCGATTTCCTCGAAGGAAGACTTTACGCTCCAAAAGGAGAAGCCTGGACAAAAGCTGTTGAATACTGGAAAACCCTTAAAACTGATGCTGATGCTGTTTTTGATGCTGAATTAAACATCAACGCTGCTGATATCGAACCAATGATTACTTATGGTACTAACCCAGGAATGGGAATTGGTATCACAAAACATATCCCGAATGCAAAAGAAGTTGAAGGCGGTGAGGAAACTTACAAAAAATCTTTAGCTTATATGGGCTTCAACGAAGACGATGTGATGATTGGAAAACAAATCGATTATGTTTTCTTAGGAAGTTGTACAAACGGACGTATTGAAGATTTTAGAGCTTTTGCTGAAATTGTAAAAGGAAGAAAAAAAGCAGACAATGTTACGGCTTGGTTAGTTCCAGGTTCTCACGTTGTTGAAGCACAAATCAAAGAAGAAGGTATTTTGGACATCTTAACTGAAGCAGGTTTTGTATTGCGTCAGCCAGGTTGTTCAGCTTGTTTGGCAATGAACGATGATAAAGTTCCTGCAGGAAAATATGCCGTAAGTACATCAAACCGAAATTTCGAAGGTCGTCAAGGTCCTGGTTCAAGAACTTTGTTAGCTTCACCAATTATGGCAGCAGCAGCAGCAGTTACCGGAAAATTAACCGATCCAAGAGAATTGTTTTAATATTTCACCGCAAGGACGCTAAGGCGCAAATGAAATAATATGGATATAAATCGGTATGAGGAAGAATTAGCCAAACAAATATTTTTAGCTAGTCTTGAGGTTCACAAAATTATGGGACCAGGCTTATTAGAATCCGTTTATGAAATTTGTCTTTTAAAAGAATTGCACTTGAGAAATATTTCAGCCGAAAGCCAAGTTGGTATTCCTTTACAATATAAAGGTTTCAATTTGTCGAAAGAATACAAAATTGACATTTTAGTCGAAAAAGAGTTAATAATTGAATTAAAATCAGTTGATACTATACTACCTGTACATCAGGCACAATTAATTTCGTATCTGAAATTAGCTGATAAAAAAATGGGATTCTTAATTAATTTTAATGTTCCCATCATAAAAAATGGTTTCAAAAGATTTGTAAATAACTACTAATTTTTAAATAAATGCATGGCGTCCTTGCGTCCTTGCGGTAAAATAAATAAAAATGGCATACGATAAATTTAATATACTTACCAGCAGTGCGGTGCCACTGCCAATTGAGAACGTAGATACAGATCAAATCATCCCAGCGCGTTTCTTGAAAGCTACAAAACGTGAAGGTTTTGGAGATAACCTTTTCAGAGACTGGAGATACAACGGAGATGATACTCCAAAAGCAGATTTCGTTTTAAACAACCCAACTTACAGTGGAAAAATATTGGTTGGAGGAAAAAACTTTGGTTCTGGATCTTCTAGAGAACACGCTGCTTGGGCGGTTTACGATTACGGATTCCGTGCTGTGGTTTCGTCTTTCTTTGCAGATATCTTCAAAGGAAACTGTTTGAATATTGGTGTTTTGCCAGTACAAATCAGCCCAGAATTTTTAGCTAACATTTTCAAAGCGATCGAGGCTGATCCTAACACCGCATTAGAAATCAATCTTCCAAACCAAACAATTACTTTATTGTCAACTGGTGAGCAAGAATCTTTTGCTATTAACGGTTACAAAAAGAACAATTTAATCAACGGTTTTGACGATATTGATTATTTACAAGATATGAAGGAAGATATTAAGGCTTTTGCTGATAAGCTTCCTTACTAAACACAACCAACTCAAACGCAGTTACGTAAGTTTCAATTTTAAAGTTGGACTTCGTAACTGCTTTTTACAATTTTACAAAATTCGATTTGATTACTTATCAAATCATACAAAAGTCATCTATATTTAATGGAAAAAAGAAAAATTGAAATAATGGATACTACACTCCGTGATGGTGAACAAACCTCGGGAGTATCTTTTTCTGCTGCAGAAAAACTGACCATTGCACAATTGTTGTTGGAGGAATTAAATATTGATAGAATCGAAATTGCTTCAGCACGCGTTAGTGAAGGAGAATTTCAGGCGGTAAAAGGCATTACTTCCTGGGCTGAAGAAAAAGGGTACATTAACAGAATTGAAGTTTTGACATTTGTTGATGGCGGTGTTTCAATTGACTGGATGAAAAAAGCCGGTGCTAAAGTTCAAAATTTATTGACCAAAGGCTCAATGAATCACCTAACACATCAATTAAAAAAAACACCTGAACAGCATTTTTCTGAAATCGCTCAAATTATTGCTTTAGCTAAAGAAAACAATATTGAAACCAATGTTTACCTGGAAGACTGGAGCAACGGAATGCGAAATTCTCCTGAATATGTTTTTCAATTTTTGGAGTTTTTATCGACTCAGCCAATCAAAAGAGTATTACTTCCAGACACTTTAGGCGTTTTAATTCCATCTTTGACTTTTGAATTTATTTCTAAAATTAAAGCAAAATATCCGCAGATTCATTTTGATTTCCACGCACACAACGATTACGATTTAAGTGTTGCCAATGTTATGGAAGCCATAAAAGCAGGAATCGACGGACTTCACGTAACAGTAAACGGAATGGGTGAACGTGCTGGAAACGCCCCACTTGAAAGTACTGTTGCCGTAATCAACGATTATTTACCGCAAGTAAATATCAATGTAAAAGAAACTTCTTTATACTCTGTCAGCAAACTGGTTGAAACGTTTACAGGATACCGAATTCCTGCCAACAAACCAATTGTAGGTGACAATGTTTTTACACAAACTGCTGGAATTCATGCTGATGGTGACAACAAAAACAATTTATATTTTAATGATCTACTTCCAGAACGTTTTGGAAGAAAAAGAAAATACGCTCTTGGAAAAACTTCTGGTAAAGCCAATATCGAAAAAAATCTTCAAGAATTAGGTTTAAAACTAAACAACGAAGATTTGAAATTGGTTACGCAAAGAATCATTGAATTAGGCGATAAGAAAGAAACCGTTACCAAAGAAGACTTACCGTATATTATTTCGGATGTTTTAGACAGTCATACATATGAGGAAAAAATCACCATAAATTCTTATATGCTGGTTCATTCTAAAGGAATGCGCCCATCTACGACTTTATCTTTAAATTTAAACGGAGAAATAATCGAAGAAAATGCACAAGGCGACGGTCAGTTTGATGCGTTTATGAATGCTCTTTCTAAAATTTACAAGCAGAAAAAATTAACACTTCCAAAGTTAATCGACTATGCTGTGAGAATCCCTCCAGGAAGTAGTTCGGACGCATTATGCGAAACTATTATTACTTGGACAAACAACGGAAAAGAATTTAAAACAAGAGGATTAGATTCGGATCAAACAGTTGCTGCGATTATTGCGACGCAGAAAATGTTAAATATAATTGCTTAATAAAAGCCACTTTAAAACTATAATATATAATCAAAAAGAAACAACAATGAAATTAAATATCGCACTTTTAGCTGGAGACGGTATCGGACCAGAAGTAATTGATCAGGCAGTAAAAGTATCAGATGCTGTTGCACAAAAATTCGGACATGAAATCACCTGGAAACCAGCTTTGACTGGAGCTGCTGCAATTGATGCAGTAGGTGAACCATACCCAGATGCTACACACGAAATTTGTAAAAATGCTGATGCAGTTCTTTTTGGAGCGATTGGACACCCTAAATACGATAACGATCCATCTGCACCAGTACGACCAGAGCAAGGTTTGCTAAAAATGCGTAAAGCATTAGGCTTGTTTGCAAATGTAAGACCTACTTTTACATTCCCTTCTTTATTAGATAAATCTCCGTTAAAAAGAGAAAGAATCGAAGGAACTGATTTGGTTTTCTTAAGAGAATTAACTGGAGGAATTTACTTTGGTGAAAAAGGAAGAAGAGACAACGGAGATACTGCTTTTGACAACTGTGTTTATACAAGAGAAGAAGTACAACGTCTGGCTAAAAAAGGTTTCGAATTAGCTATGACTCGTTCTAAAAAATTATGTTGTGTAGACAAAGCAAACGTTTTGGAAACATCCCGTTTATGGAGAGAAACAGTTCAGGCTATGGAAAAAGACTATCCAGAAGTAGAAGTGAGCTACGAATTTGTTGACGCTGTTGCGATGCGTTTGGTACAGTGGCCAAACTCTTACGATGTATTAATTACCGAAAACTTATTTGGAGATATCTTAACAGATGAGGCTTCTGTAATTTCAGGTTCTATGGGATTAATGCCGTCTGCCTCTATGGGAGCTGAAGTATCTTTATTTGAACCTATTCACGGATCTTATCCACAAGCTACAGGTTTAAACATTGCTAACCCAATGGCTACTATCTTATCTGCTGCTATGATGTTCGAAAACTTCGGATTGATGGAAGAAGGAAAAGCAATGAGAGATGCTGTAAACAAAGCTTTAGAAGCTGGTGTAGTTACCGAAGATTTAGCTAATGGCGGTAAAGCCTATGGTACTAAAGAAGTGGGTGATTGGTTAGCTGCCAACATCTAATACATTTTTAGATAAATATCAAAAAAGGTGTCAATTTTAGTTGACACCTTTTCTGTTTTCAAATGAAATAATCAATTACTATAAATGATATTTCGTCTAGGACTCCCTAAAATCGAATCATTTTATCTAGATAAATAGTACAAATAGTATATTTTTTAAGCACATTAAGACTGTAAAAACATCATTAATAACAGATTAACAATTAAAACATTAAACTTTTTAGTTTGTTTCAATAAAAAATGTATCTTTGCACCCTTAATTAATCGAGGTCGAGTACCTCAAAATTTAATCATACGATTATGTCAGTAAAAATCAGATTACAAAGACACGGTAAAAAACAAAAACCGTTTTACTGGGTAGTAGCAGCTGATGCTCGCTCAAAAAGAGATGGTAGATACCTAGAGAAAATTGGTACTTACAATCCAAACACTAACCCTGCAACTATCGAATTGAACTTGGATAGCGCAGTAAAATGGTTGCACAATGGTGCTCAACCAACAGATACTGCAAAAGCAATTCTTTCTTACAAAGGAGCTTTATTGAAACACCACCTTGATGGAGGAGTTCGTAAAGGTGCTTTGACTCAAGAACAAGCTGATGCAAAATTAGCTGCTTGGTTAGAAGCTAAAGCTGGAAAAGTTGAAGCTAAAAAAGATGGTTTATCTAAAGCTAAAGCTGATGTTAAAGCTAAAGCGTTAAAAGCTGAACAAGCTGTAAACGCTAAACGTATTGCAGATGCTGCTGCTGCAGTTGCTGCTACCGAAGCTGAAGCTGCTGAAACTGAAGAAGTTGTTGCTGAAACTGAAGAAGCTCCTGCTGCTGAAGAAAATAACGAAACAACTGAAGCTTAATTTAGCAGGCGAAAATGCGTAAAGAAGACTGTTTCTATCTAGGCAAAATCGCCAAAAAATTTAGTTTCAAAGGTGAAGTCCTTGCTTATTTAGACACGGACGAACCTGAGTTATACGAAAACTTGGAATCAGTGTTTGTTGAATGCAACAAACACTTGGTTCCTTTTTTTATTGAAAGTAGCTCACTACACAAAAACGATTTCCTCCGTATTCGTTTTGAAGATGTTAATACCGAAGACGAAGCAGACTCTTTGATCGGAAACGACTTATATCTTCCACTAAAAATGTTACCCAAACTCACTGGTAACAAATTCTACTTTCACGAAGTTATTGGTTTTGAAGTAGAAGACAAACGTCTTGGAATTGTTGGCGAAATTCAATCTGTCAACGACTCAACTGCTCAACCTCTTTTTGAAGTCCTTCATAAAGATGGAGCCGAAATCTTAATCCCTATTATAGATCATTTTTTGGTTAAAATTGACCGAGAAAATCATAAGGTAATCATGGATTTACCCGATGGATTAATTGAAATGTATCTTTAAAAAAGTAAACAGTATTCAGTTTTTAGTATTCAGTTACTTAAATCTGAAATCAGCATTCGTCAATTTACCACCTTAAACCCCTCTATGTCCAAATTCCAATTCAAACAATTTACTATTGAACAAGATCGTTGCGCCATGAAAATTGGTACCGATGGTGTTTTATTAGGCGCTTGGACTCCTATCGAGAACAATCCGTTCAACATTCTAGACATCGGTACAGGAACAGGAATTATAGCATTAATGCTTGCACAAAGAAGCCACGCCGAACAAATTGACGCTTTAGAAATCGACGATGCTGCTTACGAACAAGCTACAGACAATTTCGAGAATTCACCCTGGAATGACCGTTTATTTTGTTTTCACGCTGGTTTGGACGAATTTGTCGAAGAACCCGAAGACAAATACGATCTAATTCTTTCCAACCCACCATTTTATAGTGAAGATTACAAAACCGACAACGAACAAAGAGATTTAGCCCGCTTTCAAGATGCCATGCCTTTTGATGAATTAATTGAAGCTGCTGCTTTATTATTATCCGAAAACGGAGTATTCTCGGTTATAATTCCTTTTAAAGAAGAAGAAAATTTCTTATCTCTTACCAAAGAATACGAACTGTATCCTCTAAAAATCACCCGCGTAAAAGGAACTCCAACCAGCGAAATCAAACGCAGTTTACTAGCATTTTGCCGAAACGAAAAAACCGACTTCCCTATTGACGAATTGATTATAGAAACCAAAAGACACCACTATACTACAGAATATATTGCACTTACAAAAGATTTTTATTTAAAAATGTAATACCATTGCCATAAGACTTTAATACAGAGATTTTAAGAGTATTTTTATTGCTAAATTTTGCTAAATTTTATTAAATTTGATAGACATTAGCAGAAACAATTCTCCATAAAATTTACAAAATTGAATCTTATGAAAAAAAAACTCCTTGTATGCTATCTTATTTTAGTATCCTTACACACCATTGCTCAAATCCCAACGATTTCAAACAAAAATTTTTCAATCGGTAGTTATGGTAGGGCTGGTGTTGCGTATGCTCTAGGTGATGGAGGAGATTCTTTTCCACAATCACTAAATTTAAACGGAATGGGTTCAATAGGAGGACGTTTTGAAGAGAATGACTATTTTGAATTAGCCACTGCATTACACTTTAATCCTTCAATAGCAAACAAAGAAAAAACCAAAATCAATGTCCAAGCTCGATTTGCTTTTTATACCACCCAAGGGCAACTAATAGGCAATGTTTCGAACAAATCTATAGGAGGAATAGTAACTGCTTTACCAGAATTATATGCCGAAGCCAACAACATAATGGGGAGTGACTGGAGTATTTGGATGGGAGCAAGATTATTCCGAGGTGACGATATCCATATTATTGATCATTTTTATTTTGACGATCATTCTGGGCAAGGTGGAGGCATCAAATACAAAGACACTCAATTCACGTTGATTTTTGCTGGCGCAATAGACACAACTTCTACACTACCTCCTAATTTCTACCTAAACATTGTAAATGGTACGCCTACATTAGGATTGCGCAACAGGTATATTTCTATTTTAGAACACACCATACGATCTAACAATGGCTATATAAAATTAATGGGGGAATTTCAACGTCTTCCTTCTGGAATTTCAAAAGACGTTGATACCGAATACAATTACCCCTCCGATTGGGGCTGTGTTATTGGAGCAAAATACCTCAGAACAATCGCCTCTAAACTCCCAGGTTCTTTTAATGCAATTAGCGCTCGTTATGGATCGGGAATAGCCAATGGCGGAGACGGAGGAAGTAGCCGAACATACACTACATATGGCGCTCCGCATTTAGGAACTAATAATTTTAGAAAAGCCTATTCTATTGCATTAACAGAAACTTTTTTATTAAATCTGAGCAAGAATTACTCCTTAAATGGTTATGCAATTTATACAAAAAGTAGAGGTGCAAGTGATAGTTTAAACAAAGCCCCTGACTACTTACACAAACAATTATTATTCAACCGAAAACAAGATATTGCCGTTGGCGCAAGAGGAACTTGGTATATAAAAGATTGGCTTCACTTACTACACGAATTCGATTTGGCTTGGAGAAAAGATGGAACTCAAGATTTTGCTCAAATGACAAAGTTTACTATTGCCCCAACAATAGTACCTACTGCAAAAAGAGATGTCTGGGAAAGGCCTCATTTTAGATTCGTCTATAGCTTGGCTCGATATAATGATTTTGCAGCAAACAATCTTTACTCTCCATATCTCGCTCAAAGCGGCACTAAAAAATGGGGACAGTATTTGGGAGCAAAAGTCGAGTGGTGGCTTTGGTAACTCCTCTCTTAAAATCATTATTTTCAAAAAGATTATTTCATCCAATGATTAATAAGTTATTTCATTTTAATTTACTTTTTCATACAATATAACATTTCATTTTGTATTTGTTATATTTCTTTATGTAGATTTGTAATAACTTAAAAATATAATCATGAAACCCGACTTATTTCAAGCACCCGATTATTACAATGTAGATGATTTATTAAATGAAGAACACAAACTAGTTCGTGATGCTGCTCGTGCTTGGGTCAAACGAGAAGTTTCTCCAATAATTGAAGAATATGCACAAAAAGCAGAATTCCCAAAACAAATCATTAAAGGTTTAGGCGAAATAGGAGGCTTCGGCCCTTATATTCCAGCAGAATATGGAGGGGCAGGATTGGATCAGATATCATACGGATTAATAATGCAAGAGATTGAGCGTGGTGATTCTGGTGTACGATCTACTTCATCAGTACAATCATCATTAGTTATGTATCCAATTTGGAAATACGGAAGCGAAGAACAAAGACTAAAATACCTACCAAAACTAGCTACTGGTGAACTCATCGGCTGTTTCGGGCTTACAGAACCCAACCACGGATCTGACCCAGGAAGTATGATTACCAATTTTAAAGATATGGGCAATCATTATCTTTTGAATGGAGCCAAAATGTGGATTTCAAATGCTCCATTTGCGGATATTGCAATTGTTTGGGCAAAAAATGAAGAAGGACGAATACACGGCTTGATAGTTGAACGAGGTATGGAAGGTTTTACGACTCCAGAAACTCACAACAAATGGTCACTTCGCGCCTCCTCTACTGGTGAATTGATTTTTGATAATGTAAAAATCCCAAAAGAGAATTTATTACCTAACAAATCTGGACTAGGAGCTCCGCTTGGCTGTTTAGATTCTGCTCGATATGGAATTGCTTGGGGCGCTATCGGAGCAGCAATGGATTGCTACGATACAGCTTTGCGATATGCAAAAGAAAGAATTCAATTTGAAAAACCAATAGCCGCTACCCAATTACAGCAAAAGAAGCTAGCCGAAATGATTACCGAAATCACCAAAGCTCAATTGTTGACCTGGCGACTTGGAGTTTTACGTAATGAAGGAAGAGCCACATCGGCTCAAATCTCTATGGCCAAAAGAAATAATGTAGAAATGGCCATTCAAATTGCTAGAGAAGCCAGGCAAATTCTTGGCGGAATGGGCATAACTGGCGAATATTCCATTATGCGCCACATGATGAACCTTGAATCGGTAATCACGTACGAAGGAACACATGATATTCATTTATTGATTACTGGTATGGATATTACAGGAATTTCAGCATTCAAATAAATAATAAAACTTTTTTCAATTAATTACTCATAATAAGAATTTTCTGTGCTAACTTGTTTCAGAACAGAATACCCCATAAAACAAGTCACAAAAACAACATAACATATATTGTTTTTGTGACTTAACTATTTTTTCTTGTCTATGTTTTATAAAAACAGACTGAAAAACTACTCTTTAAAATAATGCAATTAATATTCTGGAGCCAATTCTAATTCCAAGCCATCCAAGCTTTCAGTAATCGGAATTTGACACCCCAAACGGCTATTCTCTTTTACATAAAAAGCTTCAGATAACATCGCCTCTTCATCATCTCCCATTGCTGGCAATTCTACATCATTAAGAACATAACACTGACAAGAAGCACACATCGCCATTCCGCCACAAGTTCCTTCAACAGGTAACTCATAAGCTTTACACAATTCCATAATATTCATTGCCATATCAGTAGGAGCTTGCAAATCATGAACTACTCCTTCTCTGTCTTTAATCTTTATTAAAACATCCATTTATTATAACTATTTATTTTTTTAAAGAAAAAACCGTTTTATTCTTGTTATGCTTTTACTTCAAGATCAACAGCAATTTCTTTTCTATTCTCTTTATTGAATATTATCAGACCAACAACATCAGCCTGATTGATGACAAAAACAATAACTGCGTTTGGCGAATAAGAACCATTTATGGTTTTAAAAACCAACTTCCCTTCGTAGGTTATTTTTAACAATCCGTTTTTCTCGGTTTTGCTTTTAGTTTGGATTTGCGATGCAAATTCTGCAGTAACATAAGCACTATTTTCTAACATATTCGCTTTACCGTCACTAAGCACCTTTAAAAATTCAGCATTAGATATTTTTAACTGTCCTAATCTATTTGACCACACATCAATAATTCTGCTGAAAGTTATCTCTTCCCAAGCTTCATCAACACTTACATATGTTTTTTTTACGTATGCTTCTTGAATTGGTTCTTGCCCGTACGATTTGGAAAAGCATAAAAATAAAACGAATAACAAATACAGATTTTTCATAATTCAAAGTTTGTAGGTTAGGCTACAAAAATAAATCTTTATTTAAAAAATCGATCGAAAAAAAATTGAATTATTCGTTATAATTTTTACGCATAATGAAAAAAAAGATTTTTTTATTAATTATTCTTTAATGAATATCTTTTTAAAAAGGTCTTTTTGTGATTTTTTCACAATCTCAAAAAGAGTGTTGCGAACACAAAATTCAAATCCTATTTAGAAAAGCAAACCTTACAACGAAACCTATCTAAATTACATTAACAACTGTTTCAATTTGAGGCGCAAATTTCTTAATTGTAGTTTCGACACCTGCACGCAAAGTCATTTGATTTACACTACAACTAGTACAAGCTCCTTCGAGACGTACTTTTACATGTTTACCATCTTCAATTGAAACTAGTGTTATATCGCCACCATCAGAATTCAAAAAAGGCCTGATTTCCTCTAGTGCTTTTAAAATAACGTTTGTTAATTCTTCTGTTTCCATAAGTTATATATATAATTCCATCTCTTGATTACAATTAGCACAACAATTGTGCATTTTATAGATAGACTATGAATTTAAAAATTATTTCTTTACAGCCGAACATCCAGCCATTGTGGTAATTTTGATCGCTTCGGTTGGTTCTAAATTTTCATTTCTATTCACGACCTCATTTACTACATTACGAGTAATTTCATCAAAAACATTTTCGATGATAGAACCTGTTTGTAAAGCAGCTGGACGACCGTAATCACCTGCTTCACGAATAGATTGTACAATTGGCACTTCACCTAAAAAAGCAACACTTAAGTCTTCGGCCATGTTTTTAGCTCCTTCTTTACCAAAAATATAATACTTATTGTTTGGCAATTCCTCTGGAGTAAAATAAGCCATATTCTCTATAACTCCCAAAACAGGAACATTGATTGCCTCTGACTGGAACATTGAAACTCCTTTTTTGGCATCTGCCAAAGCCACCGCTTGAGGCGTACTTACTACAACTGCACCTGTTACTGGTAATGACTGCATTATCGATAGATGAATATCTCCTGTTCCTGGAGGTAAATCGATCAACATAAAATCTAATTCTCCCCAATTGGCATCAAAAATCATTTGGTTTAACGCTTTGGAAGCCATTGGTCCTCTCCAAATTACAGCTTGACTTGGCGAAGTAAAAAATCCGATGGAAAGCATTTTTATACCATAACTTTCTACGGGTTTCATTTTAGACTTACCGTTTACTTCGACTGAAATTGGTTTTTCGCTTTCTACATCAAACATGATTGGCATAGACGGCCCGTAAATATCGGCATCTAAAACTCCAACTGAAAATCCCATTTTGGCAAGTGTTACAGCTAAATTTGCTGTTACGGTAGATTTCCCTACTCCTCCTTTTCCAGAAGCAACCGCAATAATATTCTTTATACCTGGAATTGCTTTTCCTTTTATTTCATTTTTTTCTGGAGCTTCAACTTTTACATTGACTTTAATTTTAGCATCAGCAGATACTAATTCATGTATTGTTTTCTTGATGTCGTCTTCAGCTCTTTTTTTGATATGCATTGCTGGGGTGTGCAAAACTAAATCTACCACAACTTCATCTCCAAAAGTGATCACATTGGTAACAGCTCCACTTTCAACCATATTTTTACCTTCCCCAGCTATAGTAATTGTTTCTAAAGCCTTAAGGATATCTTTTCTATCTAATTTCATTTCAGAGGTTTTTCCTATTTATGTCAAATGGTATAAATTCAAAGATTGATTTATACCGTTTTAAGTTGCAAAGATAAGCTTTCCTTTGCGATTTTTAATCTTTTTTAAAATCGATTTATAACGAAACCCTACATGATTATTAAAAATCATCAATCTCATTTTTAGAAGTACTAATGTCTTTTTGTTTTTTCAGGAATCAGATCCTTTTTTTGAATATATAAATCCAACATCTCAAATACAAACATGCCAAACAATAAATTGGTTTTCAAATGAATATTTAGTAAATTTATAACCGCATTTATCTTTTTAGAGCCCCACAACAAGACCTACTGTTAACTCTAAAAAACGTGAAAATGAAAAAAATTACTCTTTTATCATTCCTATTGATTGTATTTTTTATAGTTTGCTCTTTCAAATCTATAAACTCTGAAACAAAATTTCACAAAAATTATACTTATCCAACTACTGAAAGTAGCATTGTTAAAGTAGATTCGGCTTTTAGTTTGGATAAAAATTATTTTACTGTTTTTTTTAAAAAATATTCAGATTATAAAAAGTATCAAAAATCGACTGAAACACTATACAAAAATCGGGATTATCACACTATTTGGTATGACGATCGAGGTATTGGCGAGTTAGGACAAATGCTATATGATAAGGTAAAAAAATTATCCGAAGACAATTCCATTTCTAGTGTTCCTTACAAAAAAGATCTTGAAAACATTTTCAACAAAACCGCTCTGCAAAAGCCTTCTAAAAAAGATTCTGAAATTTTAATTACCTGTATGTACATTTTTTATGTTGATAAAATTTATAACGGGCTTGACGAAAAAAAAGTAAAAGAATTAGGATGGAATTTGCCTAAAAAAGAAATCTCGTATGAAAAAGCATTAGATTCTTTGCTCGTTTCGCCAGCCTTAATCAATAAAAATAATTCTGCCTTTTTTAGCCAATACTATAAATTAGAAAAAGCCTTAAAAAAATACCAAGACATTGAAAAAAACAATCCATGGAAAAGAATTGACACTTCAGCAACTTATATCGAATTTAAACCCGACGACACTTCTAGCACCATTGCACAAATACGGAATCGCTTGTTTATTTATGGAGATTTGAAAACTGATTCTAAAAAAAATGTCTATGATACCGAATTAATGACCGGAGTATTGAATTTTAAAAAACGTCATGGTTTAAAGCAAAATTTTTTCATTGCTCCTGAGCACATCAAATTATTGAATACGCCTTATAGCAAACAAATTCAAACACTTTTAGTAAATATGGAGCGTTGCAGATGGATTCCTCCCTATCTAGAAAGTGATCCAGAATATGTAATGATTAATATTCCATCTTTTAGATTGATATATGTTAAGCATGGCAAATTCGAGCTTGAATCTAGAGTATTTGTAGGAACCCAAATGAATGAAACTGTTATTTTTAGCAGCAAAATAGATCGTATTGTTTTTAGTCCGTATTGGAATATTCCTTCGAGCATAGTCGAAAATGTTTTGAAGTTTAAAGTCTCACAAGACCCAAAATATCTTGAGGAGCAAAACATAGAAGTTAATAATGGTCGCTACCGACAAAAACCTGGCCCCGAAAACTCATTAGGATTAGTGAAATTTTTATTCCCAAATCCTAATGATATTTATATGCACGACACTCCGCAGAAAAATTTATTTGATTTTGAATCCAGAACCTTTAGCCATGGCTGTATAAATGTTGAAAAAGCAAAAGAATTAGCCATAAAACTTTTGGCAGATTATCCTGAATGGCCAATAAGCAAAATAAACGAAGCTATGAGCGGAAAAGAAGAAACTCCTTGTGTCCTTAAAGACAAAGTCCCAATTTATATTGGATATTACACCGCTTGGGTTCATGATGATGGTCAGGTAAATTTCTTTACAGATATTTATGAGCGTGATGAACGTTTATACAAGGCGTTACATTTAGACCACCATTAAAGACTAAAATAAAATGCTCTCAGAATTCCTATTTATTTTGAGGGCATTTTCATTTCGGGTAACCAAAAACATTCTTCGAAATTGACTATTTGATTATCTTTAACAACAACCCCTTCATTTTCTAGCAACTGTTGCATCAAATTAGTTCCATCAAAATGATGTTTGCCAGTAAGTATTCCTTTTCTATTTACCACTCGATGTGCTGGAACATCTTCGAGATCGTGAGCAGCATTCATAGCCCATCCCACCATTCTTGCCGAACGTTCTGCTCCTAAAACCTTAGCTATTGCTCCATATGAAGTAACTTTACCGTATGGTATTTGTCTAACCACTACATAAACTCTCTCGAAAAAATTTTCACTTTTTTCCATAAATCCCTAATTAAATTATCCCTTAATTAGTTTAAAAAGTGTGATTATAGAAACCAAACCTGTAATGGCTCCAATAATGTAATTCCCATTATTGATTAAAAAAGAGGATTTTGCCTCTCTTTTTTTAAAGAATAAGATATAAAGATAAAAAACTAAAAAAGAACCTACCACAACACCAATTACAAACGCATAAATAAACGAGGTTGCAAAATGAAAATACCCATAGGTAGCTAGTGTAATCGAGACAAAAACATAATACGGAACAGGAAATAAATTTAGCGCTGAAAGCAACATCCCTAAAAAAAATCGGTTTGCTTTGCTATAGGTTTTTATCTCGGTTTTGGGTAGTTTTGGTTTTTTGGCTTTCCAAAAAAAATAAATTGTCAGCGCTATAAAGATAAACAAACCAACTTCTTGCAACCTACTAATGATTTCTGGATTTCTATTAATAAAATTGGCAAACAATAGTGCTAAAAATGTTTGAAAAAAAACAATTATTGTGGCTCCAATTGCAAAAAAAATAGCTTCAGTTCTTCCGTCTTTCAAGCTTACTTTTGCCGCAGTCATGTTTATCAGCCCAGGAGGGGTAATACCAATAGCAGCAGCTATAAAGCCAAGAAAAAAAGGGAGTACTAATACCATCTATTCATTTTTAAACACTTCAATATTTCAAAAACTACTATTTAAGCTGCAAAAAACAACCTAAATACTACTTTATTTTGAAACGGATATAGGTAATTGCTTTATTTATTTCTAGATATTGTTTTTCGTAAAAAGTCTGAAATGCAGTTACTTCTTCAGGACTTCCTTCATTTACATACACATTATGATTTGCATACAAAACTTCGTGTCCTTCACCATGCAGTAATCCGAGAGTATAACCGTGCATGAACTCGCTATCGGTTTTTAGATTGACTACTCCGTCTTTTTTAAGGATTTTTTTATACAGTTTCAGAAATTCAGAATTGGTCATTCTGTGTTTTGTTCTTTTGTATTTGATTTGAGGATCTGGAAAAGTAATCCAAATTTCATCTACTTCATTTTCTGCAAAAATATGATTGATTAATTCGATTTGAGTACGAACAAAAGCAACATTATGTAACCCTGTTTCTACTGCTGTTTTAGCTCCTCGCCAAAAACGGGCTCCTTTTATATCGATTCCGATGAAGTTTTTGTTTGGATATCTTTCAGCCAGTCCTACAGAATACTCCCCTTTTCCACAACCCAATTCAAGAACAATTGGATTATCATTTTTAAAAAAATCAGCATTCCATTTCCCTCTCAATGCGAATAAATTCCCTACTACCTCTTCTCTTGTTGGTTGAAAAACATTATTAAACGTTTCGTTTTCTTTGAACCTTTTTAGTTTATTTTTACTTCCCACGATATAATTTTAATTTCGGCAAAATTAAGCAATTCTATAAGAATGGTCACTTCTAACTTTAAAAAATCAAAAAAAGCATCATTTTGTATTTTTCATTTGCAATAAATTATCTTCTATAGGGGTAATGATTTTAACCACTTCATCAATATTATCATTAGGAATGGTAATTGATAAAACATAATGTTTTATTTTCCATTGTTTTCCAATTTTTACTAAAACTCCAGAGCCACGGCAAATTTTCATTTGGGTATCCAAAAGTTCATCAAACCAAGCTATTTTACCAGACGGATCAAAATAAATATGACGTTGACCGTGCAATTTGAAATTCCAAGCTTGGCCTTTATCAAAGTAAGGCTTGGCAAATGCTTTAAACGCACTTAAATTCCAATTCTCGGTTGGATCCGTTCCTATGTAGATTGCATCTTCGGTCATCATTCCAAAATAAACATCAAAATTTGAATCGGCGGCAGCTTTATGCCATGAGTCTAGCATTTTGTTTATTTGTTCTTTTTCATTAGATTCTGTTTTATGTAAATCATTAAAACTGATTAACATTAGTGCTGTTAAACTTAAAAAAAATATTTTCATAATTATTTCAATTCATTTTTAGGAATATGTCCTAATTTTATTTTCATCTCTCCATCTTTGCCATCTACAACAAGCAAATGAACAACAATTCCTTTGTATCGTAATGCGTCTCTTTCCTTAGTGTTTTTTATTTTCAAATCATCAGCTGGATTTCTTAACGGGATTACAAGACCTAATTTTGTTCCTTTTGTAAAAGAATAAACACCCTCGACATCAAAATTTAGCACATTCGAACTCACTCTAAAATAATCGACATTGACCAAATGACCATCTACACTCAATTTTCCAGATAAATCATTAAATACAATATGTTTTACATCTCGATTAGGAAAAGCAAATTTACCAACCTTCATAATGGGTTTAAAATTCACCAAAGATCCATTGGTAATATTATACTGTAAGTTGCCTTGAGTAGATTCGTTTATCAAATCGCCTTTGTCATTTATTTTGATAAACATATCTGCTTTTGCCGAAAGGTTTCCTTTTACATTATTGGGTTGAAATGAAGTAATTCCGAAATTCTTAAATGAACTCAAAAAACGAGGAATGTCAACATTATTAATATTGACCAATGTTTTGGCATGGAAGATTTCATCTTGAGGAATTAGTTGGGAATCAAAAGTAATTTTTCCGCCACAAGTTTCTAGCGAACCTTGCCTAATAAACATATTCCTGTTGTTAAGTATTATGTTGATTTTGGCATTTTGAGCTGTCAAATTTGAATACACCATTTTCTCAAGATCCAAATTCAAATCTACTTTGCATTTTAAGACTAATGCAACTCTTTTTTTAGAATCAGCTTTACTGGTTTGATGTTGTTTAACTTTTGCCCCTTTCTCTTTATAGGTCAAAACTCCCAAAAATTTTTTAACATCTAGAAAAGGACTTTTGAGATTCAAAACGGCTACCATTTTTTGAGGATCATCATAATAGAGATTCAAGAAGTTATCAATTCTCCCCTCTAAATAAACAATGTTTCTTTGACTTTGATACTTTATATTCCTAATAAACAATGCTTTGTCCGAAAAATCAAGAAGGACGTTAGTTTGAAACATTAAGTTTTTGGGTTTGTAAAGTATGTTGGCTTTTTCAATATTAATTTTGCCTGTGAAATGTGGTTTTGAAATACGAAGATCCACTATGTTTACATTAAAATCAAGATCAACATTAGCTGTTCCGCTATTGAATTTTACAAAATTATCTTCGAAAATATTTTTCAGTTTTTCGACTTTAAATTTAGAATGCAAACTTCCTGTTGCAACTGGTTTTTCTAGATTATTAATGGCTCCATTTTTTATTTCAATGGGAATTCCTTCATAAACTCCTTTGAAATTGTTTACAATCACTGCAGAGTTTGCATCGACATGCCCCAGACCTTTTTTTACATTATTAGTGTATTTTCCAATAAAGCTACAATTGGTTGTTTCACCTTCTTGTGTAACTAATATATTGTCTTTGATTTTTCCTACGACAATAATTTCTGGATCTCCTTCTGCATTCAGGTCTCCTTTTATGCTACAGTTTACGTCTAAAGGTTTCTTTAAATTAAAATGATTTAGGATTCCAAACAAGTGATTATCCAATAATCGAGCCGCGTCTAACCACATAATATTTGTTGTGATATTTATATCCATCATTGGATGCGCTTTATCTAAACCAAAACTCGCCTTAATGTCAAAGTCATCATTACCAATTCCGAGTCTGTTAGTTACAACCTCAATTGTGTTTTTTTCGTTAGTATATTGAACTTCTAATTTTCCTTTTATTCTTTTATCTTTTATAAAGCTCCCTCTACGAGTATTAAAGGCCATACTCTTGGCCGTAACATCAAGAAAAACATTGGTATCCCAACCACTACTTGTGTAATTTATTTTGCTTTTTAAAGAGGCTACTTCAAAATGGAATAATTTATTTCGCTGTGCGTTTTGAGAAATAAAAACTACATTTTTAAAATCTATTTTATTGATTTCGGTATCTTTTTTGGATTTTGGCTTATTTTTCTTTGAATTTGGTCTAAAAATATTAGAGTTGCTAACGCCATTTTTATCTTTATACAAATCAATTTTGGTATCGATTAATACTACTCTGTCAATTTCTACGGCTTTATGAAGTAAACCCAAAACATTCAAACGAACTTCTATTTCCTCTGATTTGAGCACACTTCGCTTGTGAACTGCATATAAACTATCTCGTAATTCTACTTTATTCAAAACAACTGTAAAATCGGGGAAGCCAATCAAAAACTTATAACCTAGATCCCCTATATGGGCATAACCCGAAATATTATCATTGATTTTTTGATTGATTTCGGTCAGAATATGATCTTTATTTCTCTCAAAATAAATTCGCAATCCAATAAAAATCAGTAGTAGTAGGACTAAAAAAGAAACTAAGAAGATTTTAATTATTTTAAATGTTTTTGTTTTTAGAAACAATTTCGCTTTGTGAATAATTTTATCCATCTGATTTATTTTTTAAAACATAAAAACATTTTTTACTTAAAACCGCAATAGCTTCATTATGAATTTGTAAATAATTTACTCAAAGGTAACACAATTTATCATACCGTTTAGCGTTATTTATTAATGATTTTAACGCTTTATTTGTAATTGTTTAAGAATTTCAAAATAGGCTCAAAACACGGTATTGATGCTTGCTTTTTGAATTATAAATAAAGTTGAAATTAAAATATTGTAGTACTTTTGAACCAATTATTCCATAATTGGATTTTAACCTAAAAAAAAGAAAATATGCAATTATTAAAAATTTTATTGTTTGGTGCTTTTATGTTTATAGTATCAAATACTGTTTCGGCACAAAGTTTAGGAGTTAGAGCTGGGGTAAATCTAGCAACGGTAAGTGGTGATTATGAAAATTCGACCAATAAAACAGGTTATTACATAGGTCTTTACAAAGAAATTCCTGTGATAAAAAGCTTGCTTTTCATTCAGCCTGAGCTTCAGTATTCTAGTCAAGGTTTTAGCAATAATATAGGGGATTACACAATAGATTACATCACAGTTCCTGTATTGGCGAAAATTTATGCGGTGAAAATGTTAAGTTTTGAATCAGGTCCTCAGTTTGGTTTTAAAATAAATGACAAATCAGATCCTAACAATCCGTTAATTGATCCGGATTTTGATTTCGATACTTTTGATCCTGCTTGGGCATTTGGAGCATCATTTAATCTTCCATTTGGATTATCTATTAATGGTCGTTTTATTACCAGCTTTAATAGTGTTTTCAAAGAGGGAGACTATAATGACAACGGAAAAAATCAAGTTTTTCAAATAGGTGCAGCATTCCAATTCTAAAATAAAAATTAAATCATAAAAAAATGCCTTAAAGAAAGTACTTTAAGGCATTTTTTATTTTGAAAATTGGTCTAATGCGCTTTTTGCTTATCAAAAACTGTTTTCAAAGATTTTTTTATTTTGTCTAAGGCACTAATAAAAGCTTTTTCGATAGACTCAGCATGTTCGGTCACGGCTATAGGCTGCATATTGGATGGTCTTGCCTCAATCATGCAACGTTTATCGTTTACCCCTGATTTGGCACTATTCTCATCTCCAAAGTGTACTTCGACACGTGTTATTTTATCTTCAAAAATTGACAATTTTTTTTCGACTTCACCTGAAAAATAAGCTTCTAATCTACCGCTTCCTTCGACATTTTTGTCTGTATTAATTTGTACTTTCATAATATTTCTATTTAAAATTTTTATTCTCAAAAAACCTTCTATTCTCAAATATAATAAATATACTGGGTAATATCATTGCTTTAGTAAAACATTAAGACACTTTTTTTAAGACGAAAACTAGTTAGCTTTCCGTTTTAATTCTTTTGACTGTTTCTTTTCGGGTAATAAGTAACGGAATCGCAACACCAGCCGACAGAGCCAATACAATGAACCAAGCCGAGAGTCCATTATTTACGGTTTCAAAAAAAAGTTTGGTATAGACATCGGGATCTTTCTCGGCCGTTAATTTCATTATGCCAACCATAGCTTTGTACGCAAAAAAACCTGGAATCATAGGTATTAATGCTGGAAGCGCAAAAGTCATCGGAGGCGAGTGACGGTAATGTGCCGCCAATACACTTGAAAAACCAATAAAACTGGCACCACATAAGGCTGCAAAAATTAATCCTACTTCTAATGATATCAAATAAAATTTGAGCAATCCTCCCAATGCCGAAATAATGTAAATAAACCCCAATGTTCTACGTGGTGCATTGAACAAAACCGCAAAACCAATTCCTGCACAACCCAACCAAATTCCTTTTTCTAATAAAGCAAAATCCATTTTTAGTGTAAATTAAAAATTAATAATGAAACCATCAATCCCAATGATATAGCAAAGGCGATGACCAAAACGTTTACACCTCTATTGGTTCCGTTTAATATATTTCCATCAATAAAGTCGGAAAAGGAATTAATCATAGGCACCCCAGGGATTAGGAACAATACAGATGTTGCCAAAGCATATACAAAATCTCTTCCAGGATTTAAAAAAGAACAAAGCGCAACCAAGAAAGAAGAGGTTAAGGCAGCAAAAAAGATACATAAATAAAAATTAAATTTGAGCTTCATGGTTTCCTGCCTTACATAAAGACCAACTAAAGTCCCCAAAAAACAAAGCCCCATTTCAATGAAATCACCTCCAAATAATCTGCAAAATGAAGCTCCAGCTAACGCCACTAAAAACAACACCAAGGGTCTTGAATACAAAGACTCTCTGTTTAAGAGCAGTAATTCTTTATTGATTCGCTCCACTGGCCATTTTTCTTCGACAATTTTCCAACTCATAGTACTGATATCTGAAATGAGATTGAAATTGAGGTGCATATTGGGCACCGACTTTACACTGGTAAAGGTTTTTATATTATCCTTATAAGTCAAAGTCATCATCAAAGCATGGCTAGTAATCATTAAATCCAAGTCACAGTCAAAAGTACTGGCAATTCTACTGATGGTCACTTTGACACGTTCTGAATTGGCTCCAGAAACCATGAGTAAGGAACCTATTTCTAAGAGCGTTTCTCCTAGATCGCATTTACTTGGTTTGACAACTGTTTCCATTATTGATACGCTTGTTAATTTATTACACTCAAACTTAAGAATTTAACACCTTATAAAGAATGATTACCCCCCTAAAAACGGAAATTTATACAGAAAATAAATAATAGGTGAATTCTATCGATTTCGCTTATAACAAAGAGTAGCAAAACCATCTATTATGTGGTGCTTTTTGAAATTTCGCCCACAAATATTGGTGATTGGAACGTCATTTTTCGAGTTCTAAAAACAAAAAAACGCCAATCTAATGATTGACGTTTGCTAAAATGATTTTTTTGAAGCCTTTTATGATAAATTTCAAGCTGCTTATAAAACTTATGGATTACTACTTATTGACAAAGTTGTAATTCCCATATTATACAAAGTAAAAGCCTGAATATCGCAGTTTTCCTGTATAGTGGCTGCTAATGATTTTCCGGCTCCATGCCCTGCATTGATATCGATTCGAATAAGTACAGGATTACCTCCAGTTTGTTTTTCTTGTAATTCGGCAGCAAACTTAAAACTGTGTGCGGGTACAACTCTATCGTCATGATCGCCAGTAGTAACAAGAGTCGCTGGGTATGCAACTCCAGACTTCACATTGGCAACAGGCGAATAATTTTTAAGATATTCGAACATTTCCTTACTGTCTGCCGAAGTCCCATAATCAAAAGCCCAACCAGCTCCAGAAGTAAAAGTATGGTAACGCAACATATCCATAACCCCCACAGCTGGCAGAGCAACTTTCATCAAATCTGGGCGTTGGGTCATAGTAGCACCTACCAACAATCCGCCGTTCGATCCACCACGAATAGCAAGAAAATTAGGTGATGTATATTTTTGAGCAATCAAAAATTCGGCTGCAGCAATAAAGTCGTCAAACACGTTTTGCTTTTGCATTTTAGTTCCCGCGTTGTGCCATTTTTTACCGTATTCACCACCTCCTCGAAGATTGGCTACAACATAAACTCCGCCGTTTTCCAACCAAACCGCATTGGCAACACTAAAACTTGGTGTAAGGCTAATATTGAATCCGCCATATCCATAAAGAATGGTCGGATTATTCCCATCTAGTTTCAAACCTCGCTTGTGGGTTATAATCATTGGAATTTTGGTTCCGTCTTTGGAAGTATAAAATACTTGAGACGAAACATACTCATCGGATTTAAAATCTACTTTGGGTTTGGCATACACTGTTGATTTTCCTGATTTTGGGTCAAAGGAATAAACAGTGCCCGGAGTAATATAATTGGTAAAGGTATAATAAAGCACTTTCTCGTTTTTCTTGTTCGCAAATCCAGCTGCCGTTCCTAAACCAGGCAATTGGATTTCGCGTACCAATTTTCCTGAAAAATCATATTGCTTAACCACCGACACTGCATCCTTCATATAATTAGCAAAAATATATCCAGCTCCCGTAGTTGGTGTGAGTACATTTTCGGTTTCAGGAATTATATCTTTCCAGTTTTCTGATTTCGGGTTGTCGAAATTCACACTCACTATACGCTTGTTGGGAGCGTTGAGATCGGTTGCAATAAATAATATATTTCCTTCGCTACCAATCACATCATTGTCATTCTTAAAATTATCTACTACCGATACAATTGTGCCATTTGGTTTGGTCAAATCTTGAATGTATAATTCATTCCCGTAAGTAGAATTGGCCGCCGAAATTATCAAATAGCGATTATCTTCTGTAACTGTCCCAGTAACATAACGACGCTTTTGATTATCACCGAAAATCACTTTGTCTTCTTTTTGAGAAGTTCCTAATTTGTGATAATACAATTTATGCTGATCGGTTTTGGCCGAAAGTTCACTCCCTTTTGGTTTATCATAACTAGAGTAATAAAAACCTTCATTTCCTTTCCAAGCAATAGCGCTGAATTTTATATCTACCAAAGTATCCTCGAGTATTTCAAAATTATGCACATCCATCAAGATTACTTTACGCCAGTCACTACCTCCCTCTGAGATGGAATAAGCTACTTTGGAACCGTCTTCGCAAAAATCAACACTTCCTAAAGATGTAGTTCCTAATTTTGAAAAAGTATTAGGGTCTAAGAAAATTTCTTCTTTCCCTTCTGTCTTTTTACGATACAAAACTGCTTGATTTTGCAAGCCGTCATTTTTATAATAATAAACAAAATCTCCTTCTTTGAATGGCGCTCCCACTTTTTCGTAATTCCAAAGTTTTTCCATTCTGGATTTCAAAGCTTCTCTAAACGGAATTTGACCTAAATAATCATATGTAACCTTATTTTGCTCTTTAACCCAGTCGGCTGTTTCTGCCGATCTATCGTCTTCAAGCCAACGGTAAGGATCACTTACCTTGGTATCGAAATAAACATCGACCGTTTCGCCTTTTTTTGTTTGTGGATATTGTAATGTATTTGTTTTTTGGCTTTGTCCAAAAGAAACCAAAGAAGTAGATACTGCCATGAGAATCAGATTTTTTTTCATTTTAAAATTGATTTGGGTTTCTCACAAAAATAGGAAAGTTATTGTAGAAATTCGAGCCAAAACAACAAAATGACACAAAAAAATCAAACTCTACAAAGAATATTATGTCTTTTTTGAATAATCTTAAAAATCTACATCATTTGCAACATGTGGTTTTTGCAAAGACAAATTTTGATAAAAACAAAAAAAGGCCCAAACAATGTTTGGACCTTTTGTGGAGAATACCGGATTCGAACCGATCGCCTTCCCGATTGTCATCGGGACGCTCTAGTTCTTACTTACGATCAAATTTTCGATATACTTTCTACTTTTCATTTTTTTAATTTGTTGTTCCCTTTGGAATGCAGCACTTCTGGTTTCGAAAACTTCGAAATATTTTATTTCCCAATCTTTGGCAACTTTAGTATATGTACTCCTGCTATTCAAATGATCATCCAATCTTTTCTCAACGTTTTCACAAGAACCAATATAGTATTTGTCAATTGCTTTAGAATAGATAATGTAAGTATAGTACATATGTTCTTGTAATAATAATAAAAGGCCCAAACATTGTTTGGACCTTTTGTGGAGAATACCGGATTCGAACCGGTCGCCTCTACGCTGCCAGCGTAGCGCTCTAGCCAAATGAGCTAATCCCCCAAAAATTTATCAACTTAAAAATTCACTTTCGAACTGTCGTCTTCCCGATTTTTCATCGGGACACTCTAGCCAAATGAGCTAATCCCCCAAAAATTTATCAACTTAAGAATTCACTTTCGAACTGTCGTCTTCCCGATTTTTCATCGGGACGCTCTAGCCAAATGAGCTAATCCCCCAAAATTTATCAACTTAAGAATTCACTTTCGAACTGTCGTCTTCCCGATTTTTCATCGGGACGCTCTAGCCAAATGAG
>NZ_JBDLZX010000006.1:63282-179712 GCF_040045115.1 Flavobacterium adhaerens
CTAATTCCCATGTTGGGGCAAATATAACTTTTATTTATTGGAAATTACAAGTTTAAAAAAGACAATTCTTCAAAATCAAAAAAATAATAATTTGCTGCTATTACTTTTTTAACTTTACCTAAAAATAGTCTTTATGTCAACACCTGATAAAAACGGAACTCTTTTAACCTCTATCGAAAATAAAATAGCCACAGTTCAGTTTGGACATCCTGCTAGCAATTCTTTCCCGAGAGTATTATTGGATCGTTTGACCAATGAAATTATGTATTTGAGCGACAACCAAGAGATTTCGGTAATTGTTTTGAAAAGTGAGGGTACAGGCGCTTTTTGTGCAGGCGCTTCTTTTGATGAGTTACTGGCAATTAGTACCATCGAAGAGGGCACTCGTTTTTTTACAGGATTTGCTAACCTGATAAATGCTATGAGGACTTGCAAAAAAATAATCATTGGACGCATCCATGGCAAAGCTGTTGGGGGTGGAGTTGGACTAATTGCTGCCTGTGATTACGCTATTGCTACTACTGAAAGCGCTATTAAACTATCGGAATTGGCTATCGGAATTGGTCCTTTTGTCATTGAACCTGCTGTTAGTCGAAAAATTGGGACAATAGCCATGTCTGAAATAACGCTTGCGGCACACGAATGGAAAACAGCCGAATGGGCTACCCAAAAAGGTTTGTATGCTAAAGTTGTTGAAAAATCAGAAGAGTTGGACGCAGTGGTAGTTACTTTTTCTAAAAAAATAGCCAGTTACAATCCTGAAGGGTTAGAAGAAATAAAAAAAATATTTTGGGAAGGAACTTCTCACTGGGACAAACTCTTAAAAGAAAGAGCCGCAATTTCTGGAACTTTAGTGCTATCCAATTTTACCAAAAATGCTTTAATTAAATAATAATGATACTTTTTATACCGTTACTTCAGAAAGTAAATATCGAAGAAAAAATTAAAAATGCTCCCAATCAAAGCTATGAAATAGGTGTACTTATTGGCTCCTATCTCCCTTTTGTAGTACTCGCTATTTTGGCATATTGGATGTATTATCGTTCTAAAAATCGAAAAGAATAATTTAAAAACATTTCCCTTTTGAAAAAAATAATCCTTTTGGGAATTGGCTTATGTCTGTTCTTCGCCTGTAATCAACAAGAAAAACCAAGCATTTCTTTTTATTATTGGAAAACCATCTTTGCACTTTCGGCGACAGAAGAAAATTATCTAAAAGAGAATCAAGTTAAGAAACTTTACATTCGCTACTTTGATATCGACTTCAATCAGAAAACACAACTGCCTTTTCCTAGAACTCCTATACGATTTGAAGTAACGCCTAAAAATATAGAAATTATACCGGTTGTGTACATCAAAAACGAAGTGATGTTAAACAAGAAACTCGACATAACCGACTTGGCTCAAAAGACAAATGATTATATAAACCAAATCAATTTAAAAAACCAAATTCAAATTCGAGAAATTCAAATAGACTGTGATTGGACTCTTGAAAGTAGAGATACTTATATGAGATTTATTGAAACTTTCAAAAAAAATTCAGCTCGAAAACTGTCAGCTACTATACGGCTGCATCAAATCAAATATTTCAAAAAAACTTTCATTCCAAATGTAGATCAAGGTGTTTTGATGTATTATAATATGGGGAAAATTGCTCCCGATTCACTAAATTCGATATACGATCGAAACATTGCCAATCGTTATTTAGCCAGCTTACAAAAATATCCGTTAGATATAAATATTGCTGTCCCAATTTATTCCTGGGGAATTCACATTAGAGATGGTAAAGTTATCGGACTAAGAAATAAAATTGACATCAGTCAAATAAAAAACAACAGTAGTTTTGTTCTTACAAAAAAGAATTCGTTTCTTGTGAAAAATTCTACTTACAAGAACGGTGTTTTTTACAAAAAAAATGATTGGTTAAAATTAGAATCCATATCTCAAAATGATTTGCTCGAAATGGCAAATGATTTAGAAAACAACATAAATCAAAATCCAAAAGAAATTATTTTTTACGATTTAGATGAATTCAATATAAGAAATTATGAAAAAGACATTTTTAAAAAAGTTATTGATTGCTTTTAGTGCATTTATATTTTTAATATACGGCACCATTCAGGCCTGTGCTGATGGTGGTTGGGATTGGTTATTTGATTCAAACTTTACACCAGAAACCTTTGTCAGCAAATCCTATTCTCCCCTTTTCTTATCTACAGATATGTTTTATGGTATAGGGTACGATACCGAACATGTTTCTAGATTTAACGATGAAAACATCAAAGATTGGAACGGTTATTTGGAAGGAAAAATAAACGAAAAAGATTTGAAATTTTTCTTAACCGATTCCAGTAGTGCTGATGTTTCGGATTTATATCTTTTCTATAAAAAAGGAAAACCGAATAAGGTGTCAGAAAAGTGGAATTCTAAAATAAAATTAGAAGATAATAAAGTAAAAGACTTTCTGTTATTCCTTAATGATGCTCAAATTATCGAAACTTATTCTACACAAAAATTTGACTCTTGGACTTATGATGAAACCATAAAAAAAGAAACTTTAACAGATCTTAAATGGATTAAATCATTGGAACAAAAATACACTGAAACCAAAGATACTTTCCTGAAAAACAGGTATTGGTTCCTGAGTATCAAAGCCAATTTTTATAGTGATAATCCCTCAAACACTATCACTTTCTTTAATCAAACCGAAAAATCGGCCTCAAAAAACACCTTATATTACAGAGCATTATCGTATGTGGCAGGTGTTGAATACAATCAAAAAAATTACGCCAAATCTAACTTTCTATACAGTAAAGTATTTGACAAATGCCCTACATTAAGAGTGGTATCGGCTTATAGTTTTCATCCACAAGAAGAAAAAGACTGGAAACAATCTCTAGCTTTGGCCAAAACCGACGAAGAAAAAGCAGCACTTTGGGCCATACAAGGCTATTATAATGACGAAGAAAAGGCAATTGCCGAAATTTACAAACTGCAACCCAAAAGCGAGCATATCGATTATTTACTGACTCGATTAATCAACAATCAAGAAAATAAAATCGATAAATCGTTTAAGAATAGTACTGTTCTTGAGAACAAAAAAAGAACCAAAGACAGCATCAGTAAATCAACCATTGGCTTGGTCACCAAAATTGCTCAATCCAACAAAACCTCACATCCCTATTTATGGAATGCAGCTGCTGGTTATCTAGAAACACTAAACGGAAATTTCAAACAAGCCGATAAAAATTTGGATGAAGCTCAAAGCAAAATGCCCAAAACACCTTTGGCAATCAATCAAATTAGATTATTGCGATTTGTAAACAACCTAAGCAAAATAGATCAATTGAATCCTGAAAACGAAAAAACAATCATAGCCGATTTGAATTGGTTATACTTTGAATTACCCAAAAAATCTATTGAAAATTTCAGATACGAATACACAACTTCTTGGAGCCAAAATTATTTAGCGTCATTGTATAGAAGCCAAAAAAATGCTGTTATGGCAGAAATATTTAATCATGATTCAAGTTTTTATGATGATGAAAAGCAGCTTTTGGATATAAAAACCTTTTTGACCAAAGAAAACAAATCACAAATCGAAAAAATAGGGGCATCCATTTATAGTATAAAACTAAAAGACATCAACTATTTTCAAGGTGTAAAAGCTGCTTATCAAAACAAAATCACCGAAGCCATAGCTTTTCTAAAACAATCTGAAGAACTTCAAAATACCGTTTTCTACGGAAATCCATTCTTGGGTACCATCAAAGATTGTCACGATTGCGATCACGTAGCCGTTCAGAAAAAAAAATACAGTATGATCGATTTTCTAACCATCATCCAAAAAATGCAAGAAAATCTAACCACTCAAAATGATGTTTACAACAACAGTCTTTTGCTAGGGAATGCGTTTTATAACATCACTCATTTTGGGAACGGCCGTTTGTTTTATGAAGGAAACATTGCAGGACAAGGTTCGACACCCGACTTTTTCAGAGACCCCATCCGCGAAATGATCACCAATTGCACTGTTGCCAAAAGCTATTATCAAAAAGCATTTGCCGCAACCAAAAACAACGAACAAAAAGCCAAAACACAATACCTGATTGCCAAATGTGAGCGCAATGAGTATTACAACAAAAAATACTATTCGCAGCATTTATCGGCTTGGGACATACAGGATGATCAAACCAATTTCATGCCTTGGTCAGGCTTCAAAAACCTAAAAGCCAACTATTCGAAAACCAAATATTACAAAGAAATCATCAACGAATGCGGTTATTTTAGAACCTACGTTCGTAAATAATACTAAATTCATTTGGGCGTGCCCCTGTTGAGAAAAGTGGCCTACATACAATACCGCTTACACGCCACTTTCCTCAACAGGGTCGGGCTATCCGGGCTACTTCGGTAGCTTCCTATTATCCCTCACGCAAAACCAAGATTCCTTAACCTATTAATAAATTCAATTCACGAATGCGCCATGGCCATACAAACAATGCTGATTCTAGCTCCTGGGATCTTCAACAACTCTTTAGAACAAGCTTCAAGAGTGGCGCCAGTAGTTAGTACATCGTCAATGAGCAAGTAATGTTTATTGGAATCATCTTCGGTAAACGAAACATCAAAAACAGTTTCAATTCCTTCAGTTCTTCCCAAAAGATTTTTTTTGGATTGGGTCTTAGAATATACTTTTCGTTGCAAAATAGTATCCTTCAATGGAATTTTTAAATTCTCGGACAGTGCCTTTCCAAAATTTGCAACCTGATTGTAACCTCTTTCTTTTAATCTTTTTTTATGTATAGGAACAGGAATAATGGCATCAATATCTTTCAAATCCTCACAATCTTTCAAATAACTTGCATACCAATCCCCTATAAAAGTTCCTATTTCTTCGTGCCCTTTGTATTTGAGATTGTGAATCATTTCTTGAACCATTCCTTTTTTATGAAAATACAAAAATGCCGAAGCATGTACCACAGGAATACGCCCATAAAACTTTTTAAAGGCCTCATTTTCGGGATTTAAATAATGATTCGTCACTGGTAATTCGTGCCGGCAAATTGTACACACAACCTTCTCGTTGGTCATCAAAATGGCATGACAACCCGAACAAACTTTTGGAAAAAAGAGATTAATCAAGGAATTAAACATATTTTTTTTGATTTATCTATAAAAATACTAAAACCCTCATTGTAAACTTCATTTTTTTCTTTTAATTAAATTCTCTTTTTATATTTTTGCAACACTATGGCAAAACAAGAAGATTTATTTAAGAATGTCGTTTCGCATGCAAAAGAGTACGGATTTATTTTTCCGTCAAGCGAAGTGTACGATGGTTTAAGTGCAGTATATGATTATGCACAAAACGGAGTAGAATTAAAAAAGAACATACGCGAATATTGGTGGAAATCGATGGTTCAAATGAACGAAAACATCGTTGGACTAGATGCGGCTATATTGATGCACCCAACAACTTGGAAAGCATCAGGGCACGTAGATGCTTTCAACGACCCACTGATTGATAACAAAGATTCCAAAAAGCGTTACAGAGCCGATGTTTTGGTGGAAGACTATGCTGAAAAAATTCACCAAAAAGCACAAAAAGAAATTGACAAAGCAAAAGCTCGTTTTGGTGATGCATTCAACGAACAAGAATTTGTAACAACAAATGCTCGTGTAATTGAATATTTAGCCAAAGAAAAAGAAATCAGAGAGCGTCTAGGACGTTCTTTAGGAGCTGGAGATCTTGATGATGTAAAAGCTTTGATCGAAGAATTGGAAATTGCTGATCCTGAAACTGGTTCTAAAAACTGGACAGATGTGAAACAATTCAACTTAATGTTCGGAACAAAACTGGGAGCTTCTGCTGAAAATGCAATGGATTTATATTTACGTCCTGAAACAGCACAAGGTATTTTTGTAAACTTCTTGAATGTTCAAAAATCAGGAAGAATGAAAGTTCCTTTTGGGATTGCTCAAACAGGAAAAGCATTTAGAAACGAAATCGTTGCTAGACAGTTTATTTTCCGTATGCGTGAATTCGAACAAATGGAAATGCAGTTTTTTGTACGTCCAGGAGAAGAAATGCAATGGTACGAGCATTGGAAAGAAACGCGTTTGAAATGGCATTTATCACTTGGTTTAGGTAAAGAAAATTATCGCTACCACGATCACGAAAAATTAGCGCATTATGCCAATGCTGCTGCCGATATCGAATTTAACTTCCCTTTTGGATTCAAAGAATTAGAAGGAATTCACTCTAGAACTGACTTTGATTTAAAAGCTCACGAACAATATTCTGGTAGAAAATTACAATATTTTGATCCAGAACTGAATGAAAACTATGTGCCTTATGTAGTAGAAACTTCGGTTGGATTAGACAGAATGTTCTTGGCGGTTTTTGCCACTTCTTTACAAGAAGAAACCCTGGAAGACGGTTCTACAAGAACAGTTCTAAAATTACCAGCCGTTTTGGCTCCAACAAAAGCAGCCGTTTTACCATTGGTTAAAAAAGATGGTTTACCTGAAATTTCAAGAAAAATTATCGAAGATTTAAAATGGGATTTCAATGTTTCTTACGATGAAAAAGACGCTGTTGGAAGACGTTATAGAAGACAAGATGCCTTAGGAACCCCTTTTTGTATCACAGTAGATCATCAAACTATCGAAGACCAAACGGTAACGATTCGTCATAGAGATACCATGAAACAAGACCGAGTTGCAATAACCGATTTGAAATCTATCATAGAGAATGAAGTTTCTATGAAAAACTGGTTGATGAAAATGTAAGACACGCATCTTAAATTATACGCTAAAAATGCTTCTCTGTTGAGAAGCATTTTTTTTTTTGAAAACAAATAGCTCTAATCAAATTCACCATATAAATACAAAATGGTGATTTTCAAACAACAAACGAAACAAAAATAATTACTATTTTTAATGTATCTTAGTGAAAAAATTACTAATTAAGTTAATTTATTTAATATTTCGTAAAAGAATACTTACTTTTTGCATTAAATATACATTTTATCAAATAGTTAGAAAATCGTTTTCCCTAGAGCAATCCTAATTTAAGTCCCAAAAAAATGAACTATACATATATAATCATAGACGATGATCCTGAAAGCGCATCAAGAACAAAAACGATAGCCGACGAGTTTTCGGAATTAAATTATCTCGCCTCTGCAGACAACTATGCTGATGGTGTAAATTTAATTTTAAAACACTTGCCCAAACTGGTTTTTTTAGAAATAGACCCAACGGATAAAAACAGTAATCTTTCGTTACAACTTATCAATGGCTTATTGATGTATTTGAAAGAGTTACCCAAAATTGTCATTACAACCAAGAAAAAAGATTTTGCTTTCGACTGTATTAAGTATGAAGTCATTGATTATTTGCTAAAACCAATATTAGTCATTGACTTTGTGAAATTGATTCATAAACTAAATAAGACCAGTACTGAAGACGAAGTTTTGTTAGTACAAAGTTCTAGTCTTAAAGAAAAACAAAGTCTAGAAAGTGAGTCTAAAAACCCCAAAAAATCGTTCATTTTATGCGTTAAATCTTACGGAGATCATCGTTATATTGATTCGGATGAAATATGTTACTTTCAGGCAGACAATAACTCAACGGACATTCATTTGAAAAGCGGCGAAATGATTACGGCTTTCAAAACACTTAAACATTTTGAATCGGTTTTAACAAACCCCTTTGTTCGAATACACAACAGTTATATTGTAAACCGAAATTATATTTCTAGAATACACACTGGAAACTCATTGTGTTACATAAAAAAAACAACAATAAAACTACCATTTTCTAAATCTTATAAAACAAATATTGATTTTATAATAGGTGAATTTGCTAATGAAAATTACATCGAAACTTAAAGTTAGTCATTTGCTCGAGATTGCTATGCATTCACTACCAAACGAATACCAACGACCATAAACAGCTATTTTTTAATTGTTTATTGAGGCCTACTGTCTAGTTTTACAAAAGAATTCCAGCACAAACGGAATAAATTAAGTAAAAAAAAACAACAATATAAAACCTCAGAAATCATGAAAAAAGTAAGCTTAACAATCGGATTATTTACATTAGTATTAGCATCAACTTCATTTGCATCATCTAAAACAACAACAACTTCAATAGCTATCAATCCTGAAACTACATCAATCGATATTGACGGAGGACAATCTTCAGGTGGAAATAGAAAAGTTGATTATAACGGCTCTACTTTTAACACTAAAACAAACTTAATCGTTGATATTGACGGAGGACAATCTTCAGGTGGAAATAGAAAAGTTGATTAACATCAATAAACTTTTTTAAAAAAAGCACTCCTTTTATATTAAATAAAAAAAGCACTTGCAAAAACGTTTTCGCAGGTGTTTTTTTTATTAAAACTTTTAGTATTTTTGAGTAAATCAAAACATACTGTTGAAAAAATTTTTCTACATATTATTTTTTTTTTTGATTCTTCTCATTGGCTGTACCAATAAAAAAAAATCAAACACCAATACATCTTCTAGAGATAGTCTAGCATCATATCTAGCACTAGCCAATGACATTCACCTCCCGAAAGAATACAAACAGAAATACAACAAAAAAGCTTTTGATATAATTATCAACCAAGAGGATGATTCTATTAATAAAGTCAATTTATTTAAGATAGCTAATCGTTATTATAATATGAACGATTGGAAAGATTATTACCTAACTTCTAAACTTATTTTAGAACGTTCTGAAAACAGTCTAGACACAACTCACATTGCCAAAGCTTATACGTATCTTGGAGACTATTATTTAGCAACAGCAGTTCCTGACAGTGCTTTTTATTGCTATTTTAAAGCCGAAAAATTATACCAACATCTTGGAGATAATTACAACTTGGCAAAAACACAAATCAACAAAGCCAATTTACAATTTACCGAAAATGAATACTTTAACAGCGAAATAGCTGTTTTTAAAGCATTGAGAAACATCAAAAACACCAAAGCAGATGATTTATTATATGAAGCTTACAATCTTTTGGGAATTCTTTATAATGAACGTGAAGAATATGATAAAGCATTAGAATTTCACAACAAAGCACTGAACAGCTTAAATGAAACCTCCCAACCTGAAGATTTTCAATTCAAAGCCACTTCATTAAACAATATGGGATTTGTTTATTTAAATTTAAAAAATTACCAGCAAGCCAAAAACTATTTTGAAGAAGGATTGTCCCAAAAAAATTTATTTGAAAACAAACCTTCATTATATGCAATGTTATTAGACAATTTGGCATATGCTAAGTTTAAACTTAATGACAATACCGAACTCCCGAATCAATTTTATAAAGCCCTTAAAATTCGTGATAGCCTTCATATCACTTCTGGTATTATCATAAATAAAACCCATTTATCAGAATTTTATGCGTCTAAAAAAGATACTTTGAGAGCCATACAATATGCCAAACAAGCCCTTAATTTATCACGTAGAACCAAACGTTTAAGAAGCATATTAGAATCACTCAAACAAATAGCAATTGTAGATCCCAAAAACAATGCAGCTTATACCAAAGAGTACATTCAAATTAATGAAACTCTTCAAAAAGCCGAACGAAAAATGGGAGAAAAATTCTCTCGAATTGAATTTGAAACCAATGAAATTAAAATAGAAAACACTTATCTCGAAGATCAAAACAAAAAACTTTTGGTGATTTTCGGTTTTTTTATGCTTCTTGCCGTATTGCTTTACACCATCAAAATACAAAAAATAAAACAACAAGAATTACTGTTTAAACAACAACAACAGCAAGCCAATGCCGAAATTTATGACCTCTTGATCAACCAACAAAATACTATAGAAATAAACAATATCAAAGAAAAGAAAAGAGTAGCAAGAGAATTACACGATGGAGTATTAGGCAGAATGTTTGGTGTGCGAATAAACCTTGATAGTTTAAACAAAATAAAAGATGATTCGGGAATAGAAATGAGACTGAATTATTTGGTCGAATTAAAAAATATTGAACAAGATATTCGTGAAATATCACATAACTTGAATAGAGAAAAATCAGAATTAATTAATAACTTCGTAGCTATAGTAACAAATTTATTCGAAGAACAAAAGAAAACATTTGCCACAAAATTACTGGCTTATGTTGATCCTGCAATAAAATGGGATGCTATTGATAATACTATAAAAATTAATTTATACCGAATATTACAAGAAGCGCTTCAAAATTGCAACAAATATGCAAATGCAACAAAAATAAAAGTCGAATTTAAAAAACAACAAAATAATTTAATATTAAAAATAACCGATGATGGTATTGGTTTCAATGTTAATCGAGCCAAAAAAGGAATTGGCCTCCAGAACATAAAAGTAAGAACCATTGAATGTGAAGGAACTCTCGAAATAAAATCTAATAAAGATGAAGGCACTTCTATAGTGGTAGTAATCCCAGTCCAACAAATCTAAAAAAAACCGAAATACAATGGGAGTTAATGCAAATACAAAACAATTGGTCAATAAAAATATTTTAATTGTAGATGACCATCCCTTCATAATAGACGGTTACAAAAATGCGATTATCCGTTATAAACCAGAGGAATTCGAATACACCTTTATACAAGGAAAAGACTGTAAAACTGGTTATGAAATCATCACAAATCCAGAAACTAAACCTATTGATGTCGCTTTTTTAGACATTAGTATGCCAATTTATGAAGAAAAAGGCATTCAATCTGGTGAAGATTTGGCATTATTACTCATGCAATATATGCCTAATTGCAAAATTGTTTTGCTAACCATGTACACCGAATTGCTCAAAATAAAAAACATCATCGATACTATAAATCCCTCAGGATTGGTCATCAAAAATGATTTAACTTTTGACGAACTAATTTTTGGTTTTGATATTATACTCAAAGGCGAAATCTATTACAGTCATTCTGTTATTAAAATGGCCAATCAAAACAATAATGACATAGAGGGAATCGATCAATTTGATAAATTGATTTTGTTTCACATTTCGAAAGGAACCAAAACCAAAGACATTACGCAATACATTCCTATTTCGTTACACGCCATTGAGTCTCGAAAAAACAACCTCAAAGAACTTTTTAAAATTAGTGATGGAAACGATATCGATTTAATTAAAGAAGCCAAAAATAGAGGCCTTATTTTTTAATCAATACACCAAAACAAAAAAACGATACTCTGCTAGGTATCGTTTTTTTGTATAATGGTCATTACTTATTCACTTATAGCATCCCATCCTCTTGCCTTAAGCGCAATTTTGGTATTAGCACGCGTAACCAAATGCACTCCTTCACTTTCTTGTGTCATGTGTCCAATAATAGAAAAATTAGGATTTCCTTTTATTTTATCAAAATCTTCCATTGCAATGGTAAAAAGCAATTCATAATCCTCTCCGCCATTAATTGCAACAGTAGTACTATCAATATTAAACTCTTCACAAGTTGAGATAAACTGAGGATCAATCGGCAATTTATCTTCATACAAATTACACCCTACTCCAGACTGTTTGCACAAATGCATAATTTCAGACGACAACCCATCTGAAATATCAATCATAGCAGTTGGCTTTATCTCTAAAGCATGCAACAAAGTTCGAACATCCTTACGAGCTTCTGGCTTTAATTGTCTTTCAATCAAATAAGTATATGCATCTAAATCTGGTTGCGAATTAGGATTTACTTGAAAAACTTGTTTCTCTCTTTCCAAAACTTGCAATCCCATATACGCTGCACCAATATCACCTGTAACAACCAATAAGTCATTTTCTTTGGCGCCATTACGATAAACAATTTCATCTTCATCAGCTTCTCCGAGTGCCGTAATACTAATAATTAATCCTTTTTGAGAAGAAGTTGTATCACCTCCAATCACATCAACTTTATACTCTTTTGCAGCCAGAGCAATACCATCATACAACTCATCTAAAGCTTCCAGCGGAAAACGATTCGATACAGCAATAGAAACTGTGACTTGAGTTGGTCTGGCATTCATAGCACAAATATCAGAAACATTAACAACTACAGCTTTGTAACCTAAATGTTTCAATGGGGCATAAGCCAAATCAAAATGCACCCCTTCAATTAGTAAATCGGTTGAGACAACAACTTTTTTATTCTTAAAATCCAATACAGCTGCATCATCTCCAATTCCTTTTAAAGTAGAACTTTGTGTGATTTCAAAATTTTTGGTCAAATGATCAATTAAGCCAAATTCGCCCAATTGAGCTATACTTGTACGTTGTGGATTCTTATCTTCAATCATGATTATTGAGAAGAATGAAGCAATCACCTCATTCAATATTATTGATTTTACATTTTTTTGAGATTGCAAATATACAAAGAAATATTCGCCTTAGATGAAGTGATTTTTGAGGTTTTTTTTGCATCTTTAGTATTCTAAACAACACAAAATGAACTCATACGATATTATCACATTGACCGTAAATCCAGCAATAGACAAAAGCACTCGTTTCAAAGGATTAGTTGCCGAACAAAAAATTAGATGTGAAGAACCCCGATATGATGCAGGAGGTGGAGGTATCAATGTATCCAAAGCCATAACTCGTTTGGGCGGTACTTCCTATGCAATTTTTACTTCTGGTGGACCAACTGGAAAATTGTTAGAGGAATTAATAAATAAAGAAACCATTCCGTTTCACGCAATTCCCATTAAAACCTGGACTAGGGAAAGCTTTGTTGCGGTCGATACCAATACCAATTCACAATACCGATTTGGTTTTACAGGAGGCGAAATAGACACCAACGAAGTACAATCTGTACTCGATGTGGTTACCAATTCTAAATCAAAATTTTTAGTGGCCAGTGGAAGCTTGAACGAAGGTTTATCTTCTGATTTTTATCAAAAAATTGCCAAAATTGCCAAACAAACTGGTGCAAAATTAATAGTAGATACTTCAGGAGAAGCTTTAGAAAAAGTACTCGAAATTGGTGCCTATCTTATAAAGCCCAATGTGGGAGAATTGGCAAAATTAATAGGTGTAGAACGCTTGGAAATGGAAGAAGTCAACGAAGCCGCTAAACAAATCATTGCCAAAGGCGGAGCCGAAATCGTGGTGGTGTCTCTTGGTCCACAAGGAGCGGTTTTAGTGACCAAAGATTTTTATGAATTTGTTCCCGCACCCAACGTCGTCAAAAAAAGTACTGTGGGCGCTGGCGATAGCATGGTCGGCGGCATGGTTTGGGCACTTTCGCAAAACAAAAGCCTGAAAGAAGTTATTCGCTGGGGAGTTGCCTGCGGATCAGCTGCAACCATGAACGAAGGAACTCAATTATTTAAAGGTTCGGATGCTCAACGGTTGTTTGATTGGTTGAAGAATAAATAATTTTTTAAAAAAAATAAAAAAGCTACTGACAAACTGTTGTCACCAACCCTATATAATTTTGAAGTATTAAAAATTAAACTTTGAAATTATGAAAACACTAGCAACACAAGTTATCACTCCAGAAGATTTATTGAAACACTGGCAAGGACACCGCGCCTTGACACGCCGTGTGATTGAGTTATTTCCTGAAAAAGATTTCTTTGAATTCTCTATTGGAGGCATGCGTCCATTTTCAAAATTGGTTGACGAACTTTTGGCTATTGCAGTTCCAGCTCTAAAAGGAATTGTAAACAGAGATATTCAGCCATATAATGAAGAAGGAGAAGAAAAATTAATTTCCAAAGCGCAATATCTTGAAAAATGGGACGAAGCAACTGAACAAATTAATGAATATTGGAAACAATTATCAATCGAGGATTTTAATGAAAACTTCAATTTATTTGGGCAATACGAATTCCCTATTATTCAAAATATACTATATTTTATTGACAATGAAGTTCACCACCGGGGTCAAGGATATGTATATTTAAGAGCTCTGGGAATTACACCTCCATTTTTCTGGGAGAGATAAAACTACAAAAAGCTCCTAAAGTTTTATTTTAGGAGCTTTTTTACAAAAGTCGTTGTCGGTTTAGTTCGAGTAATTCAATAACTTTCACTTTCAATCTTTCAGGTTCTAATATGGTGGCATAATCGCCAAACATCATATACCAACGTGAAAATCCTTCCAAAGTATCACAAGACATAAAAGTCATTTCAATTTTATCATCAATTTCTTGTTCCGAAACAAAGCCGTGGTACTTTCGTTCGAATGCAAGATATTTAACTATCTTTTTCTCCACAAGGATACGGATTTTGGTCGTTGCAACCGTTTTGTTTTTTTCTAAATACGTTTCCAATGGATTATGTTCTAATGAGAATGGAATTACTGTTTTTTCAATTCCGTGAATTCTGTCTGCCCTGAATTGCCTGTAATCCCTTCGCAAATGGCAATATCCCAAAACGTACCAATTATTATTGTCATGAAAAACACCAACGGGTTCTATTTTTCTCTCAATAATTTCATCTGAATTGAAAGCTTCGTAAGAAAGAATCACTTGTGTTTTTTCGGCAATACTTTCAAAAAGAACTGCCAAAGTATTTGGAGCTTTATCATTAAAAAGCTTTTCTGAGGATTACATAAAAATATTCGATTCAATGCTCGAAACCCAATCCTTATCATCACTTTTAAGAACCGCTTTTAGTTTATACATAGCCGAAGCATAATGCTTACCTAATGTTTCATCAGTAAATTTTTGCATGAGCTTTTCGGCTGCAATAAAACTACTGGCTTCTTCACGAGTAAACATTACTGGAGGAAGACGATACCCTTCCATTAAAGCATAACCTACACCCGCTTCGCTATAAATTGGAACTCCCGAAGCTTCTAGAGTTCGAATATCACGATAAATAGTACGTAAACTCACCTCAAAGCGATTAGCTAGTTCCTGAGCTTTTACAATTTTCTTAGATTGCAATTGGATCAAAATAGCCACAATGCGGTCAAATCGTTTTGGGGTTTCGTCTGGCATTTTTTAGTTACTTAGATACATTTCAAAAATAGAAAACTGAATAATATTTACTTATTGTTTCTTTTCCAAATTTCTGGATTTCTAGAAGTATGAAAAACGGCAAAAACGGTTATTGTTTTTAGTTCTTCATTAATTGTGTAATGAATGAGAAAAAGGAATTCTTCTATTTTCCTACACCGAATTTCATTGTATTTTATCGAAAACAAATGAGGGTCTTTTTTTAAAGAATTGATTTGTCTTTTGGTTTGATTTTTATAACGTAAACCCAATCCTTTCAATTGCATTTCATACCATTCAAAAGTTTCTTGAATGTCGCCCAAAGCATCAACATCTATTTTTAAATGATAACCCAAAAGTTATAAAGTTTTAGAAACTTCATCCCAGTCCAAAAGTCTTTCAGGATTAGCTTTTGCTTTTGCCATTCGGTCTAAAACAATTTCTTGATGTTCAACAGGAATTTCCATATTATCATTCCAAATCGCATCATTAACTTTCAATCGGTCTTTGGGCGATAGTTGCTTTACGGCCTCAATCAACTGATTAACACTCAAATCGATATTTAATTTAATAGTTTCCATAGTAACAAAGTTAGTGAAAAAATGATTTTATCCTCCGTTTACTCCAAATTTCCTAAATGCTTGAATGGTTTGGTAAATTCCGTATGAAACAAATATTTTACTCATACTTGTAAATAATAGAGGAAGAAAATAATCTTCTGAATTTACTAAAGGTGTATCTAGAAAAGATAAGGGGTTTGTGAATTTTAGATAATTTGTTAAAAAATCTTCAATCTTAGGAATACAGTTCGAATCATCAATACGTGCAGAATAAGAAATAATATAGAGTACATAAAAAATAAAACTCCATTGAAAAATAAATCTAATTCCTTTAGTCCAATCTAACCCGAAATAATTAGAATCTTCATTAAAATGTAGAATTAATAAATCTTTCCAATTTAATTTATTTTGATTTACTTCTTTTTTATACGCAATTAATTCATATGCCTTAAAACGCAAATAGTCTATTTGATTATGAGTATTTACGAGTTCTCTTTTTATTGCTCTTAAAGTTTTTCGATCCCAATTTTCAATAACATCATTATTGTTTTTATTCAAATCATCAAAATAGGCAGCTTCTGCAAACGTTACTTGATGTAGCTTCATCATATTTGTTTCAAAAGAATCAAAAGATACTTTTTTTTGAAAAACACTATGAGAAATCTCAAAACTTTTAAATATAGAATTATCAAATAAGACATATTTTTCAAATCTACAAGCTATAAATTTTAATTCAGCATAATTTAATTGTTGGGAATTCTCTATTAATGTAGTGCTGTAAAATTTGCAGTTATTAAATGAGGTGGACTTAAAGTCACTAAATTCAAAATTTGATTTAACAAATTTGCAATCTTCAAATATTAATTTATGGAAAATTTTTAGATTTTTGAAATTTGCATATTCTCCAAAATGGGAGTTTACAAATGACCCCTCATATATTTTTGCATTTTTAAATGTCGAACTAAAGTTTTTATTTTCTAAATTATCAAAACTATTTATATTTAAATCTAACTGACCTTTTTCTATAAAGATATTATCTAAATTCAATTCTTTTTGAATTTTAGCCCATATTGCAATATCTCCATTTAAAGGGATGCCTTTATTGTTAAATCTTAATCTATTAAATATTCCGTCAATATGAATGTTTTTTATTTTTTTTGAATCAATAAAGAAAATATAATCAAATTCAATATCATTTATTGTGATGTCTTCATTGAAGACGCATTCATTAAATGAGAGTTTAAAAGATGGTTTCTTTATATCCTGAATTTCAATTGTTCCATTAAAAGTACAATTAATGAATTTTAATTGATTCGTTTTTTCAATTGTATGAGCACTAAAAAATCTCAAACAGTGAATATTGATTATTGCATCTTCAAAATCAAATCTTCCATTGTAAATTTGAAAATCAATATCATTAACAATTTCCATATCTAAATTTTATCCTTTCAAACTTAAACAAAAAAACCTGACAATTTTCATTATCAGGTTTCTATCTTAATACTTTGTACTTAAATCTTAATACCCAAGTTAGTCATTCAACTTCAATACCGCCATAAACGCCTCTTGTGGAATTTCAACATTTCCTACTTGACGCATACGTTTTTTACCTTTTTTCTGTTTTTCCAACAACTTACGCTTACGCGAAATATCTCCTCCGTAACATTTAGCAGTAACGTCTTTACGAAGTGCTTTGATGGTTTCACGAGCAATGATTTTAGCTCCAATTGAAGCTTGAATCGGAATTTCAAATTGTTGACGTGGAATTAATTCTCTCAATTTTTCACACATTTTCTTCCCAATAGTATAAGCATTATCTGCGTGAATTAAGGCTGAAAGCGCATCCAATTGATTGGCATTTAATAAAATATCCATTTTGACCAATTTTGACTCTCTCATTCCAATTGGAGAATAATCAAACGAAGCATAACCTTTAGAAACCGTTTTCAATCTGTCATAAAAATCGAATACAATTTCCGCCAATGGCATATCAAAATTCAATTCAACACGTTCTGTTGTTAAATAGGTTTGATTGGTAATTTGTCCACGTTTTTCAATACACAAACTCATAACATTACCCACAAAATCAGCTTTGGTAATAATAGTAGCTTTGATATAAGGTTCTTCTACTCGATCTAATTTTGTAGCCTCAGGCAAGTCACTCGGGTTGTTTACAATAATTGGAGTATCTGGTTCTTTTTTAGTGTAAGCCAAATACGAAACGTTCGGAACAGTTGTAATTACAGTCATATTAAACTCACGCTCCAAACGCTCCTGAATAATTTCCATGTGTAGCATTCCTAAGAATCCGCAACGGAAACCAAAACCTAATGCCGCTGAGCTTTCTGCTGAAAACACTAACGAAGCATCATTCAGTTGTAGTTTTTCCATCGAAGCACGTAAGTCTTCAAAATCCTCTGTATCTACAGGATATATTCCCGCAAATACCATTGGTTTTACATCCTCAAAACCAGTAATCATATTCTGAGTTGGCGTTTTGGCATCGGTTATGGTATCACCCACTTTTACCTCTTTGGCTTCTTTAATTCCAGAAATCAAATACCCAACATCTCCAGTAGAAATCACATTTTTAGGAACCTGATTTAATTTTAAAGTTCCCACTTCATCGGCAAAATATTCATTGCCGGTAGCCATGAATTTAATTTTTTGCCCTTTTTTGATTTCACCGTTTACAACTCTAAAAATTACCTCAATTCCGCGGAACGGATTGTAATGCGAATCAAAAATCAAAGCTTGCAAAGGTTCTTCTTTTTCCCCTTTCGGAGCTGGAATTTTTTCGATAATCGCTGCCAGAATATTCTCTACACCAAAACCGGTTTTTCCAGAAGCATGAATAATATCTTCCAATTTACACCCAAGCAAATCGATAATATCGTCACTAACTTCCTCAGGATTTGCTGATGGTAAATCTACTTTATTCAAAACTGGAATAATTTCTAAATCATTCTCAAGAGCCAAATACAAGTTAGAAATTGTTTGCGCCTGAATGCTTTGTGCAGCATCTACAATCAACAAAGCGCCTTCACATGCAGCAATCGAACGAGAAACTTCATACGAAAAATCCACGTGTCCAGGAGTATCAATCAAGTTCAGAATATAATCCTCGCCTTTGTATTTGTATTCCATCTGAATGGCGTGACTCTTAATGGTAATCCCACGTTCGCGCTCCAAATCCATGTTGTCCAACAACTGCGCTTTTTCCTCACGTGCCGTAACCGTTTGAGTAGCTCCTAATAAACGATCAGCCAAGGTACTTTTCCCGTGGTCAATATGAGCAATAATGCAAAAATTCCTAATATGTTTCATAAATAAAATAAAGTGTGTTTGGGCGTGCCGGCAGAAAAAGCCGTCGGGCTATTCGCTACAATCTCCCGATAAAAAAATCGGGAGGATTTTCACTTCTATCCCTCACGCAAACTCGTCAATACGACAATTAATCTGCAAATATACGCTAAATTTGATAGCTTCAAAGCTTATAATTTAGAATCTAAAAGGGTAATAATTAAGTCTTTCCTCATTCTGGTTTTATCGTTTGACTTAAAAACAGTAATTTTGCAAAAAAATTAGGCAGATGATCAAGATAGGCAACATAGAATTACCGGATTTCCCACTATTACTAGCACCGATGGAAGATGTGAGCGATCCGCCATTCCGTAGATTGTGCAAACAACATGGTGCCGACTTGATGTATTCCGAATTTATTTCTTCCGAAGGTTTGATTCGTGACGCTATCAAAAGCCGAATGAAACTCGACATTTTCGATTATGAAAGACCCGTAGGAATCCAGATATTTGGCGGAGACGAAGAAGCTATGGGATTGTCTTCTAAAATTGTTTCTACCGTAAATCCTGATTTGATTGATATCAACTTCGGTTGCCCTGTAAAAAAGGTAGTTTGCAAAGGTGCTGGAGCTGGTGTTTTGAAAGATGTTGACCTGATGGTACGCTTGACCAAAGCGGTTATCGATAGCACACATTTGCCAGTTACAGTAAAAACCCGTTTGGGTTGGGACGACAACTCGATAAACATAGACGAAGTTGCCGAGCGTTTGCAAGATGTAGGTATTGCCGCATTGAGCATTCATGCCAGAACCCGAGCTCAGATGTACAAGGGCCATTCTGACTGGTCACATATTGCCCGTGTAAAAAATAATCCTAGAATAAAAATTCCTATTTTCGGAAATGGAGATATAGATTCACCTGAAAAAGCTTTGCATTACAAAAACGAATACGGTATCGACGGCATTATGATTGGTCGTGCCGCCATTGGTTATCCTTGGATTTTTGACGAAATTAAACATTACTTCAAAACAGGTGAGCATCTGGCAAAACCTAGCGTTGCAGATAGAGTTGAAGCGGTTCGCAATCACTTGACTTGGGCCATGCAATGGAAAGGAGAGCGCCTCGGGATTGTTGAAACTCGTCCTCATTACACCAATTATTTCAAAGGAATTCATTCGTTTAAAACCTTTAGACAAAAGCTCGTTACACTCGATAAACCCGAAGAAATATTTGCTCATTTAGACGAAATAAAAGAAGCGTATTTAGATTATCAGGTGGTTTAAATTCAAAAAAATATCCAGTATAGATGCGCTGTGCATCTATACTACAGAAATACTTTCCTAATCCAACAACTTTTTACTCACTCGGCTACTCGCTATCAAAGACGCTACAAAACCTAGTGTACTAATTGTAGCTAAGACTATTAGAACATTTTCTAGAGAAAAAATTACAGGATATGCCAACGTAGCAGTAATCATAATTAATTGGTATTGCTGTTGCAACAATACAATTATCACTCCCAACAACAATCCAATAACACCTCCAAAAAAGCTCAACAAAACACCCTGCAACAAGAAAATATTACGCAAATCCCTGATTTCGGTACCAAGATTAAAAAGCGTTTTTAAATTCCCTTTTTTATCCAAAATCATCATAATAAGTGCACCGATTAGATTAAAAAGCGCCACAACAATTACCAATGTAAAAATTAAATACACCGCTATATTTTCGGTATTCAGCATTTTGTACAAAGACTCATTGAGTTGTTCTTTGTTTTTTATCGTTATTTTGTTTTTAAAAATGGTTTGTAGTCCCTTAATAACCTCACTCTCATCAGCATCTTGCTTCAATTTTATCTCAATACTAGAAATCTGATTGGTTTTGTATTCTAACAATTCCTGTGTCAACCCCAAATCAGCAAAAACATATTTTGAATCTAGATCTTCACTGATAGCGTAAATACCAACAGGAAAAACATCAGTAGAATTAAAAGCTTCACTTGGAGTCTCAATAGTTCCTTTACCAGGTTTGGGCACAAAAACTTCAAAAGCATTTTTGTAATCCAACAAACCCATCGAAAATTTATGAGCAGTACCATATCCTACTACAACCTGATATGTGTTTGGTTTTAGCCATTGTCCGTTATATACCTTTTTGTCAAAATGAGTAACCGTATTAAAAGTAGCATCAACACCTTTTAGATAAGTAACCTCTTGTTTCCCATTAAAAGTAAACAAAACTCGCTCTTCAATAACTTTAGAAAAAGAAGCAATTCCAGCAATCGAAGCAATCTCTTTTTCCTGATTAGGAGCAACCAAAAAAGATTTGCCAAGCGTACTACTCACCTTTAAATCTGGATCTATGTCATTGGTAAAAGAAAGACTAAAATCTTTCAATCCCGAAAAAACCGATAACACTACAAACAACGCCATCGATCCTACAATAACACCCATACTGGCAATACGATTAATGATATTGATAGCATTATTGGAACTTTTGCTAAAAATATATCTCTTGGCTATGTAAAAAGGGAAATTCAAATTTTATTGAAATCTACGTTTTTCCAAAAGATCTCTATTCTCAATTGGATTTTCTTGATTTTTCAACGCATTATCAATCTTCTCAATATAATCCAAAGAATCATCAATAAAGAAAACCAAATTAGGAACTTTACGCAATTGCATACGCACTCGCTGAGACAAATCATGTTTGATCAAAGTCGAATTGGCCTTAATTCCTTCTAATGTTTCCGCTGCTTTCTCTTGAGGAAAAATACTTAAATACACCGTTGCTACAGACAAATCTGTAGTCACCGAAACTTTGGATACCGAAATTATCAAATTTGTAATTCCGTTTTTTCTCACTTCACCTTGCAGAATATCCACCAAATCTTTTTGGAGAACACCGCCTATTTTTTTCTGTCTATTTGTTTCCATGTTGCAAAAGTACTATTTTTTTGAAAGACAGCCTTACAAACTAACAAACTCCTAAAGTTTTTTATATTTGTTTTAAGCTTTAAAGTCAAATTGCAAGAAGCGAATAATTGTGGCATTTTAGCAGACATGGGTTCCCGCTTTTCGCTACAATCTCTTGTACTGAACCCCAGTACAAGAGGATTTCCGTTACAATCGGGGCTAAAAACAAACAATTGTTTTTTTTGAAACAATTAAAAAACAATCTCAAAATGAAAAAAATAGAACATATCGGAATCGCAGTAAAAAGCCTAGAAACATCCTGTGTTTTATTCCAAAAACTCTTAAACACTACCACTTACAAACAAGAAGAAGTACAAAGCGAAGGTGTAAAAACCTCCTTCTTTATCAATGGACCAAACAAAATAGAACTTCTAGAAGCAACAAGTCCCGAGAGTCCGATAGCCAAATTCATTGCAAAAAAAGGAGAAGGCATTCACCACATCGCATTTGACGTCGAAGACATCTATTCAGAAATAAACCGACTCAAACATGAAGGATTTACACCTCTAAGCGAGACTCCAAAAAAGGGAGCCGACAATAAATTAGTCATTTTTTTACACCCAAAAGAAACCAATGGTGTCCTAATTGAATTATGTCAAGAAATAAAATAAAAGTATTCTATTCATAATCAGCTGTTTTTAAAAAACAAAAAGAAAAGCAATTTAATTATTCCAAAAAATGAATAAAAAACACTTGTGCCAATAAAAAAAATGTAGTAATATTGCACACTCTTAACCGGTCCTATAGCTCAGCTGGTTAGAGCACCTGACTCATAATCAGGTGGTCCCTGGTTCGAGCCCAGGTGGGACCACTTTAAAATCAAGCCTTTACAGAAATGTAGAGGCTTTTTTGTTTCTATCAGTACAACATTAGTACAACAAATTGCTGAACAGCAAAGATAGTAAACATTTCATTCTGTTTCAATTAGCGTTATTTTTTAGTATTTTTACTATTCAGTAAAAATTACAATTATTATGGCGGGTAGAATTGAAACATTTTTTTTCTTTCTTCATAGACAATTTGAAAGGTTAAATTCTTTATTTAGATCTAAAAAAATCTCTTTAATTGTAGCTCCTTTATTAACTTTTTCAGTTGCAATATTGAATATTGTTCAAATAAGTAATGGTAGTTTTATTGTATTTAATTCCATAATTCTTTGCTTAGCAGTTATTTTTACATTTTTACTTACTGTATCATCTGTATATTTTTTAAGGGGTGATAATATTTTTAATCGATATAATAGAGAAAAATCAAATAGTAATTTATCTCAGTTCAAAAATTCATCAAGGTCTTCAAAAAGTATTTCTGAGAAAAAAATTAAAGATTTAATAGACTTAAATAAGGAAGTCATTAATCGTTATTATATCGAATTTAGAAAAATTGAACTATTTAATGATGACACATCATTAAATGATTTTCAAATTTTGTTAGCTAATTGCCTAAAAAAATCTAAAGACAATTCTCTTTTTAAACTAGAAATTAATGCTAATGAAACTCACGGTTTTATTAATGAATTTATAATTCCCTTTTTACTAAAAATAGATTCAAATAATGTAATTATTAAAAAAAGAATTGCTTCTCTAATTCTATATAAAAAAGCCGGAAAATATTTTCCTGTAAATGAAAAATCATTATCAGATAAAACGAGATTATCTACCTCCCCTAATCAAAGAAAAGTGTACGAAAGTGTTCAAATAATGTGAATTCTCCGAATTATTATGTGACTAAGTCGCAACTCCACGTTTCATCCAGTTTCATTCCAGTAGTTTAGCCTCATAATTCTAAAACATATAATTATGAGCCCACAAAAAATTATTGAACAGTTAAATGAAATTAAAATGATGATTACCAAGGGTAATCAATTTCAAAAAGAAATCTTTACTATTAAGGATTTGATGGCCTATACAGGCTTTTCAGACAGTACTATCCATAAATTATCGGCGAAGAAGTTAATTCCTCATAACAAACCGACGAATGGGGCTTTATTCTTCGATCGTGTTGAGATAGTTGAATGGATTAGGGAGCATAAAGTCTATTCTGACGAGGAAGTTTTGTCTAAATTTTCCAAGCAATTAAAAAAATAAGCGTTCAAAATCCACTTTTGAACGCTTAGAATTTTTTTATGTTACTAAAAAAAGTATATGCAAATATAGGCATTATACTCATTCATCAATTATCTATTTATGGAAGAAATAAGCGTATATGATGTGTCATCACGCAAGGATTCTGTGTATGACAAAATTCAAGAAGAATTATCTAAGTATTTTAAAATCAAGTTTAATGAAATTGCATTGGAATATGAAATTTTTGACTTAAACTCTGCCTGTAAAATTGATTTTAATGAATCCTCTCTGTTAATACATCTTCATAGAGAAAAATTAAATGTTAGTCCACAAGTTTTTAAAACATATTTAAAGTCGCATTTTGTGGAACGTATAAATCCACTGATAGAGTATTTTAAAAGCTTACCACCTTGGAACGGTAAAGATCATGTCAAAAGGTATGCCAGCTATGTAAATACGGACGATAACAAATTGTTTTACCTCCATCTCCTTAAATGGGCTGTTCGTGCTGTTAAAACGGTATTTCTGAAGGAGGCGATAAATAAACACGTATTGGTGTTAGAAGGAGGTCAGAGTTTTGGTAAATCTTATTTTTTAAATTTTCTATGTCCAAGCCAACTTGAAAAATATTTATATACAAATTTAGCAATTGGACGTGATGAACGTATTAAGCTCGCCAAGTCGTTGATTATAAATATAGAGGAGCTGGATATTATGGGCAGATATGATATTAATGCTATAAAAGCATTGATTAGTCAGGTTTCTATCAACGAACGTTTGCCATATGCAGATAAATCAACTCTGCTTTATCGGACTTGTTCATTTGTGGCTTCAACTAATCGTGCGGAATTTTTATGTGATGACACAGGTTCTGTACGGTGGATTATTTTTAGTGTCATCGAGAAAATTGATTTCTCCTATATTAAAGATTTTAATATAGATGATTTTTGGTCACAAGCTTACCATATTTATAAATACCAAAAAGACTTTAAATCAGACTTAACCCAGGAAGAAATAAAAGTCAATGAATTAAGAAATGAACGGTTTACTATCCAAACAGTAGAAAATGAATTTGTTTTAAAATATTACTCAGCCAGTGATAATGTCGCCGATTTTAGAACGCCAACTGAAATTGTAACAGAACTACAAGTGATGGGGCATAGATTAAATGCTCAAAAAGTTGGCTCTGCATTAAAAAAATACAATTTTACCAGAATCAAGCATGCAAAACGTCAAGTATATGGATATCTAGCAAAAACTAAGTTTAAAGAGTCTCCTTGGGGTTTTACCGATTCTTAAATTACATACGTACTTACCTAGTTACCTATATTGATTTAATTATTTGAATGTTGGTGTTTTATAATAGGTAGGTAACTTGTAATAATTAAGTTCTAGCTTACCTAATTAAGGTAAGTCAGGTAAATAAAAAACAAGGCCTCTTTTATTTTAACACTTTACTATATAGTTGGTCAAACGTATTAGGTAACTAGGTAAATAAAAAATCTATTATGATGAACGATATTGAGAAATTAAGGAATATTCCAATGATCAATATTTTGAAAAGATTAAATATTGAAGCGGTTGAAAAGAAAAAAGATCAGTTTTGGTTTAAAGCAAATTGGAGAAATGAGCAAATGCCTTCTGTAAAATGTGAGCATAATCTTTTTTATGACTTTGGTGAAGGTTTTGGAGGCAATACTGTGGACTTTATTATGAAGTATTTTTCCATTGGTTTTTTGCAAGCAGTTAGGTGGTTACAAAGTGAGGATGTTATTTTTTCTTTTGACCCGACCAAACAAAATGTTTTTCTTGAGATGAAAAAAGAAAAGTCTTATCGTGGGGAAAGAATTCAACCTTTACAAAACAGGGTTTTAATTGATTATTTAAATACAAGAAAATTGAACATCGAAATATGCAAAAGGCATTTAGATGAAGTGTATTATACCATAAATGACAAGAAATATTTTGGGGTGGGATTTAAGAATGACAAAAATCAATATGAAATTCGAAATAAATATGCCAAGTTATGTTTGGGAATAAAATGGTTTACATGGATCAACAAAAGCAATAAGTCTTTGGTAATTCTAGAATCATGGTCAGATTTTATTTCATTATTGACTTTGTATCCAAAATGCGAAGAGTCCAAAGATTTCTTGATTTTGAATTCTCTTTCAATGCTTTCGAAAGTAGATCAAGTATTAAATATTTATTCTGAACTTTTGTTTGCGCTGGACAACGATGTTGCGGGTTCGAATGCAACGGAAAACTGTTTAAAGAAATGGAATTCAGAGAGAACAAGATGTAAAGATATTAGGTATCTGTTTCATGGCTCAAAAGATATAAATGATTTCTTGATTTTAAATACTAAAATAAGAGTTTAGGTTTATTTATGAACATCATTCTTTGAAGAGTCATACCTGTAATTTATTAGCAAGTAGGACAGGGGCGGAAAAACCCCTATCCTACTTGCTCTGCGAGGCTAGAGCCTTGAAAATAAGGCTTCCTTTAAGAATGAAGTTTATAAGATTTTATAATTTAAATATAATCAAACACACAACTAACTGATTATCAGTTTTAAAAATTATAATTATGACTAAAAAAAGTATTATTATAGATGAAAAAGCTCATGCAGAACTTGGGAAATTATCTGAAAGTTTGCGAATAAACTTGGGTGCTCTTATACAAGAAATGATTTATTATTTCAAGAAAACAGGTATCGATCCTAAAGATGCTGTAAACAAAGATCCATCTTTAATGGTTGCCGCTTTAGATAAAAGGATAGTTTCTTTTTTAAAAGTTCAAGAAAGAGATATCTTGAAACCATTAAGACAAGATGTTTTTAATTACCAAAATGCTCAAAAAGAAGAAATCTCAAAACTAATTGTTTCGATAAATAAACTCTTAGATCAACATTCAGAACGAGGAACTGAAATAAAAAAGGCTCATTCCGAGAATCTTAATAAAATAAATTGCAATGATGTTGAAAGGACTAAAATGGTGATTTCTGAATTACAAAAAAATAGACAAGCCATTTTGCTTATTTGTCAGCTATTAGACGAAAAAAACAAATCTGGCACTTTGGGTAAAATTAAATCTCTTTTTTCATAATGCCAATATCTAAACCACATAGTACACTTGGAGCGGACAATAAAGGAAGTTGTTCCAACTTAGCTATTTACTTAGAAAAAGAAAATGAAGAATTAGATAGAATTATCAAAAAGTCTTCCTCAATTAGTGAAATATCTGAGCTTGAAAGCAGAAAACAAGGTTTCTTTACAGCTTCAGAGGTTAATATCAACACTATAGATGTTATTAGCACTATCGATAATAATAAAAGAAAATTAGGAGCAAATGATGCTAAATATTTTGCTCCAACAATTAGTTTCAGTGAGAATGAGTTGAGTCATATTGCTTTTCTTGCTACCGGAAAAAGAGACATTACAAGTGTTTTGGACTTAAATTTATCTGAATTAGAGCAATATAATAATCTTGTAAGAGAATATGGACGCAAAGTAATGGACAATTATGCTTTGAATTTTAATCGCCAAGATAAAGGAATTAAAGCAGGTGCTGATTTGGTTTATTTTGCAAAAATTGAGCATTTTAGAAAATACAAGGGTACGGATAAAGAGGTTATCAATGGTAATGAAATTTCTGGAGAGTATAAAAAAGGGTTGCAATCTCACATTCACATAATTGTTTCCAGAAAAGATAAAACTCAAATATTAAAATTAAGTCCTACTTGTAATGAAAAACAAACCAATAGAAAAATTGGTAATAATGAATATCAAGTGGGATTTGATAGAATGAAATGGATCAATTCAAACGAAAATACTTTTGATGACCATTTTAATTATAAACGAATAGAACTTGAAAAATTTCAAAATCAAAATATTTTAAAAAATGGAAGCCCTCAAGACAAGCATGAAATCAATAAAAAAATAAAAATAGAATCGATTAATAGGGATGATATAAAAAAACAAATTAAGAATGCTCATCTCAATATTTTGATTACAAAACCAAATAATTTAAAAGAGTATCAACAACGAATGATGAAATTCGCAATTCAAGTTTTACCAACAATAAACAAAAATGGTTTTATCCAAGAGAATCACTTTTTTCACGAACAATCAGGGATAGATTTCAAAGCGAGTGAAGTTGATCAGAACTTAAAATTCCATGAATTATTTAGTGTCGATAATAAAACAACGAAGCAAGTGCAACAAATTGAACCGTCATTAGAGGATTGGAAGATTAATACCGAAAAATTAACATCTATTTTATCATTTCTTCCATTTGAAATTACTCCAGATTTTGATGATGAATTGCTAAAAAGAAAAAGAAAGAGAGCAATAAGAAGATGATTCAATATAAAAATACAATAATATAGAGATCAAATAAGAAAATTAGGTAAACGGACCGTATAGTTATATTTCGTATCCATATTGTCAGGTCAAACCTGACAATGTATCTATGGTATGTAAATTTGGCTAAATTATTTATTGATCAATTTTTCAAGCCTTGCCATCATTTCATCTTTTTCTTTGAGCATACGCTCGTACAAAGCAATTTTTTCTTCGTGAAGTTTTTTTAACTCTTCGATAGGATTGAAGTTGAATGTAGAATTAGGATTTCCAACACAAGCATTATCTCCAAAAGTATTCGAAATAATATTTATTGCTTGATCTTCATCAAAGTTCTGAAAAGCTTCCACCGGAATTTTCAATGAATTGGAGATTTGATTAAGTATATCATCTTCAATTACATCTTTCTGCTCAAGCATAGAAATCTTCTTTTGATTCCAGTCATTTCCCAGATCAAAAGCCAATGCTTCTTGTTTGATGCCGAGCATTTCTCTGAAACGCTTTACGTTTCTTCCCTGATGAATTTTTTGTTCCATAATGAGTATCAATTTTCAGAAGGCTCAAAGATAAAGCCATTCGGATTAAAAAGTCTGATTTCCAAAGGTAGAAAAATATCCGGTAAAATATCCCTTTTATCAGATATAATATCCGATTTCCGAATAGATTATCCCTTTTAAAGAATGGAACTTCGCTAGTGAAAATTAAATCTTCTCACTATGAAAAAGAATAAAATATCCTTCGAAACAAGGTTTTGGGCGGGGTTTGTGGCAGGAAATCCATTTGAGGCATTTGACGCCATTTTTGACTTTGCACATCTTGATTATTATAAACAGACTTTAAGTGAAGCAGTACTTCACTGCTATAAGAGAAAAGTCTATAAGAAGGATGCTCCTTGCAATGCTTTTGTCTTTTATACTGCTATATGCTCTTTTCTCAAAGTCTGTTACTACCTAAAGGGAAAAGACAAGAAATGGAAAGTGAAAGAGTCTTCCCGCTGTGAAACGGTATTTCATCTTTCTTCCCTAACCAAAGAAGAATATGACAATCCTTTTTTGGTGCTTCAAAATGCATTTGAAGAGAGAACACTGCAACAGTTTGATTTTTTTTTAAGTGAAATCACAGAACTTTCCTTGTCTCCGTATGCTGGTGATCCTGACTCCGACCTGACGACGCCCTATATTCATTTGATCAAAATGCTCGATGCAGGGGAACTGATGAGAGAAAGAGGCGTTGAGAGAATTAAGAAAAATGATCAGCTTTATCCTGCAACGGAATAAAATATCCTTCATCCAAACTTTAAAAACACGGCATTATGAGAACTTCAGAAAAACTTACATTTCCAAAACTCCAAAACGAGTATTTAGAAAATATACTCAGACAACTTGTTCGTCAGCATAACATTATTCAACTATTTTTTACAAAATCAGCATCTTCTTCCTTTTCACATCTTATTGTCCACATTGAACAAAGTATGGATGCCAAAAATCTTCAAGAAAGCAAATGGGTCAAAAAAGTTTGGAAAAGCTGTCAAATTGATGTGCTTTTTATCTACACTTCAAAACTTGAACATCGATTTTCTTTGGGTTATCCCTTTTTTGAATTGTATTGTCATCCTTCCACTATTATCTACCAAAATGAATCGGCAGATTCTATTGTCAATAAAAGAGACTGGAAAAAATACAAGAAACGTTTTAATGTTCTTAAAGAAAATTTTTATCACGATTACGACCTCCATAAATCTCAAATCCAAAGCCTTATTTCAGAAGGTTCATCAAACAGTGTTTTTATGTCCTTTGAAAGATTGATTGAGTATGATCTTGACTGTTTAGAAGAATTGTATGGCGGAAAAAAATCTGACTGCTTGAGTTTAGATGAAAGAATCGCCAATCTCACAGAACACATTCCAGCTATTCAAAAATACTTCGTAAAAAGGAGCGGAAGCAACTATTATCTTACCGATTTGTTTGCGCAGGCAAAAGAAGCCGCCAGCAATGATGAGGCAGTATATAAAGAAGAAATGTATGAAGCTGTTGGAATAGCGGAACAAAATCTTTATCGTCTTATTGAAGAACGGTTTGTAGAATTCAAGAAACTGATAAAAAAAGGTTATCTGGAGAAAAAAGAAGATTCATGCCAGATTAATGTCAAACCTAAAGATATAATCCTTGACAATGCTGTACAGACCATCTTAAAGTTCGTTGAAGCAGAACAGATTTACCTATATCATCAAATAACCTGCTATGAAAAACAGACTTATTATCTCATGCTTATAACTGCGGGGGCGGGCAATGAAAAATTAAAATTAATTACCGACTACTTAAAAAATGAAACAGGTGGAAAATTTAATTTCGTTTTGATTAGCCACAACCGTTACTGGATACAGAATAACCTCTATGGGCATCAAAGTTTCTTTGCTAAAATTATTCAAGACAATAATTTGATTTATTCATCCAGTGCATATCACCCAGTATTTCATTGGGAGATTCCCCATAAACCCTATCACGGTGATTTATACTTTTTTTATAAATCGACAAAAGAAAGTGCTCTACAGTTTTTTGAGATAGTCAATAACACTAAAGAGAACTATTGCAGTCTGGATTCCCTCTTTGCATTGTTTTTCCTGTCGTTTTGCAGAACCTACATTTTCATTAAAACCTACTATACACCTAATGATCTGTCAACTCAGACATTGTGGGAACTATGTATTTACGCAGATCCTGATATTAGAAAGTATAATTTTTTACTGGAGCAGTTTTGGATTGACTTCTTTCCTTATTTAGACAAGCATCGGACTGTTTTTCAAGTGTTGTCATCAAAACTTGACAAAGAAAAAGTTGTTCAGATGAATGTTATTGTTGAGAAACTGATGTATGAATTGCATGATTTGGTTATTGAAAACGGAATATTGAGCTTTGATCAAGATGAACCAGATTAGTAAACGACAATTTTGGAATAAAACTAATTTTTAATTCAAAATTTAAAATCCATGATATAGTTAAGAAATAATTCAAAATTTGTTTTCATAAGACGGAAGAGCCTCGCTATTATTGCGGGGTTTTTCTCATTTCAATGATTTGAATTCATACTTCTCAAGTATTACTAAAAGGTTGTATGCAATGAAGCATATTTAAGTGTGTCAGAATAAATATAAGTATCAGATAAACTACACCCTTTTGAGGTATTTTTTAATATCTTAGCAATTAAAATATCAGTTTTTAACAAAACCGCATTCTACAAAATTGTAACATAATGAACATTGCCCAAATAGAGTCTAACCTTCAAAATTTAATAGCAAGCTATAATAATGAAACTTTCATTTATGAATTTTTATTAGCCTATGGTTTGCCAAAAGCTTCCATAACACGATTGCAAAAAGGAAATCTTAACTTATCAAAAGTGGAAGGAGAAATATCTTGGAAGAAAAAAGTTTTTTTCAAACCGGTTTTTAATGAAGATTTGCATTTGGCAATTTCCGAAATAAAAAACACACTTAAACAAGAACAGCGGTTTGTTATCGTTACCGATTTCAAAATTTTGCTGGCCATTGATACAAAAACAAGCGATAGTTTAGACATCGATTTTACGGCTTTACCCAAACACTTTGATTTCTTCCTACCCTGGGCAGGTATGGAAAAAGCACAACATCAAAACGAGAATCCGGCGGATGTAAAAGCAGCCGAAAAAATGGCAAAGCTTTTTGATGAGATCAAAAAAGATAATCCAGATAATTCACCCGAATTCGTACATGGACTGAATGTCTTTTTATCAAGATTGTTATTTTGTTTTTTCGCAGAAGATACCAATATTTTTAAAAAAAGTCAATTTACAAATGCCATTAGTTCGCACACCCAAACTGATGGTAGTGATTTAAGTGATTATCTCGATAAGCTTTTCGACGTTTTAAACACACACGATAGAAACAGAGAAAATCTCCCTGCTTATTTAAGTGATTTTCCATATGTAAATGGTGGTTTGTTTCAACATAAATATCCTACTCCATTTTTTACCCGACGTTCGCGTCAGGCGGTTATTGATGCAGGAGAATTGTTTTGGAGCGATATCAACCCGGATATTTTCGGTTCGATGTTTCAGGCGGTTATTGAAGAAGATCAACGAGGTAGTTTAGGACAGCACTATACCAGTGTTCCAAACATTATGAAAGTAATAGAACCGCTATTCTTGAATGATTTATACCAAGAATTTGATAGTTCAGTAAATGAACCAAGAAAACTAAACAAGCTTTTAGACAGAATCAGCAAAATAAAAATATTTGATCCTGCTTGTGGTAGTGGAAATTTTTTAATTATTACTTACAAAGAACTACGTTTACTCGAAATTAGAATATTAGCACAATTACAATCATTACAAAAAGCGGCCACAGGTTTCGAACCATATCAGTTGGAACTCATTCCAAAAGCACAGCTAACCTTAGCAGCTCAATACCAACCATCCTTATTTTCACGTATAGAATTATCACAATTTTACGGCATCGAGTTAGACGATTTTGCACACGAAATTGCTATACTCTCTTTATGGTTGGCACAACACCAAATGAATCTAAAATTTAAAGAAATCTTTGGCTCTGCAAACCCAACTTTGCCATTACAGGCAGGGGGAAATATTGTTCACGGAAACGCTGCTAGAGAGGATTGGGAAATAGTTTGCCCGAAATTACCAAATGATGAAACTTATATTTTGGGAAATCCTCCTTATTTGGGGTTTAATGTGCAATCAACTTATCAAAAAGAAGATTTGGGGATGGTATATCCCAATCCTGAAAATATGAAATTTCTAGACTACATCGTTTGTTGGTTTATAAAGGCCTCTAACTACATAAATGAAAGGTCGCAATTTGCATTTGTGACGACAAATTCGATTTGTCAAGGAACTCAAGTACCAATGATTTGGCCAGAAATATTTAAGAAAAATATTGAAATTTCTTTTACATACCCTGAATTTATATGGAGTAATAGCGCAAAAAATAATGCGGGGGTAATTTGTTCAATAGTTGGTTTGAGGAAAATTAATAATAATAAGAAATATATTTATAGAGGTACCACAAAGTTTGAAGTGAAGAACATTAATGCCTATTTAATTAATGGTAGCGATGTAATTGTTGAGAAAAGACAAAAGCCTCTTTCCAATTTGTCGAATATAGCAACTGGAAACATTCCTTATGATGGTGGAAATTTAATACTAACGGAAGAAGAAAAGAAGGATTTACTTGTAAATTATCCTGAAGCAAATAAATTCATTAAGGTATTGTCGGGGTCTTATGAGTATATCAATAATCACTTAAGATATTGTTTATGGATTGATGATGATTTTATCGATGAATCATTAAAAATACCTCCAATAAAAGAACGAATTGAAAAAGTTAGAGAATCAAGGGTCAATGGTGGAAAAATAGCAAAAAACTATGCTCATTTGCCACATAGGTTTTATATGACGAATAGAGCTAAAAAAAGCCAGATATTGATTCCAAGAGTATCCTCAATAAGGAGAAAATATATTCCTTTAGGGTTTTTAAATGCGGACACAATAATTTCGGATTCTGCTCAGGCCATTTATGATCCTGAAACCTATGTTTTTTCAATAATAAATTCCTCGATGCATATGACGTGGGTAAGAGTCATCGCAGGAAGATTAAAGTCTGATTACAGATATTCAGCAGTAATTTGTTATAATACATTTCCATTTCCTAAAATTTCCGATTCCCAAAAACAAGAATTAGAGCAATGTGTATTTAGGATTTTGGAAGAGAGGGAAAACCATTCCGAGAAAACTTTGGCACAACTATACGACCCGGATAAAATGCCTGAGGGTTTGCGTGAAGCACATAGACTGAATGATTTGGCGGTTGAACGTTGTTACCGCTCTAAACCTTTTGAAAGCGATGAAGAACGATTGGAATACCTTTTCAAATTATATGAAAAAATGATTGAAGAGGAAAAAGAAAAAGAGACTTTGTTTCAAGAAGAGAAAAAAGCAAAAAAAGTCAAAAAGTAATGGAAGTAGCCGATAAAGCAATAAAAATAGAAACAACCCAACTTTTAAATGACTTCAAGCAGCATTTAGATTTTGAGAGCAACAAAAGAATACTATTTTCGGGGCCATTCGGAACCGGAAAATCTACCTTTCTGAAAGAGTTTTCTGAAAAGGAATGTGACGATTATTTCTATTTAAAAATATTTCCCGTCAATTATTCCGTTTCGGCAAATGAGGATGTTTTTGAACTGATTAAGTTCGATTTACTCATGCAATTGATGGGAAACTACTATAAAGAAATCAATTTGAAAAAAGAGGATTTCACCTTATTGCTAAAAAGTCAAATGTTTATAATGGAGCGTATGAAATTTATGCCGCTCTTATATGCGATACTTGGCTTTAGTGAAAAAATAGGAACGCCTATTGTTGATTTCATCAAGGCTCTAGAAAAAACGGTCGGCGATTTCAAAACCTTCAGTAATGGAATTAAAATTGACGAAGAAAATGACATCACATCATTTCTCGCGTCGATTGAAAATAGGAAAGGGAGTCATCACGAAATGGACGCAGTTTCGAATTTAATTCTTGATTTGGTAAGACGAATAAAAGAGGTTAAAGGAAGTGCACAATCGGTTTTGATCATTGACGATTTAGACCGTTTGGATCCAGAACATATTTTCAGGCTGTTCAATATTTTTAGCGCTCATTATGACGAAATCAATGGTGAAAACAAATTCGGTTTTGACAAAGTAATTTTTGTTTGTGATATAGAAAACATTCGAAAAATATTTCACCACAAATATGGTTCAGAAGTAGATTTTTCGGGCTATATCGATAAATTTTATTCTATAGAACCATTCGATTTTGATAACAGGAAATATGTAAAGGCTAAAATTGGAGAATTGCTGCATGATATAAGATTAGATTCCAATTTGAGTTATTATTGTTTTCGCGAAAACACACGATTTTATAATAGTACAAAGGCCATTATTCTCTCACTTGTAGAGGCTAGATTGTTAAATTTGAGAATGTTATTGCAATATCCAGTTCTTAAAGTACCGGAAATTTATTTTGGGAAAAAGCATAATTCAGCTCAAAGTTCAGTTAACGCCCCCATCATTGTTTTGTTTTATCTGCTCAAAAAATTTTATGGCTCTTTTGATGTATTACAGTTAAAAATCAAAAATCTTTATGACTCATTTGATAAAGATACTTATAGATTTAACCATCAGTATCAATATCTTGTAAGCAATGAGGGCGATGCAGAAAATCTTATTTCTTTTTGTCTTCCATTTATTTTACATGAAGAGTTAGCAAATGAACGGAATAGCGAAACTAACAAAACTTTTTTTTCAGAAAGATACAATTGTACATTTCATTATAATGGATATAGGTATGATTATGTTTCGTTTAAAAATTTTCAAAGAGCCACAAAAGGGAACGATGCTAATTCAGAAGAAATTGAACTAAATCCGTATGAAATATTATTGGATGTGTTTGAGATCTGTAAAAAAAGAGGACTATTAAAATAATATTATAGTCGATGAAGGACTATTAGAATATTATTTGCAGGGTTGTATGAGTAAATGATGGAGATGGAGAAGAAAGCTAAAATAAAATCAATAGAGAAACATTGTTATTTCTCTGTGAAATTGGAATAATGATTTTGAGAGGGCCATTTATAACTTTCTCTAAAAAAATACATAAAATTCTGGCATGGACATTGATGTCCTTATCAGAAAACAGAAGTTATTTAATTTTGGAATATCAATGTTTCTCAGTTAAAAAGTAAATTTATAAAATTAAATAAATAAAATCATGGTAAATAATGATTTAACGAATTCCGCTGTTGACCGTCAAAACATATTAAATAATCCAGAAGTTTTGCAAAACATACAAGATTTCTTAGGTATTTCAGGTATGATTTATGACAATGAGATACGTTTTACAACAGCCCAAATTGCAGATTTTTACGGGGTAAGTACAAAGACTATTAAACGATATTTGGACAGTTCTGAAGAGGAACTTTCGCATAATGGTTATTGTGTTTTGAAAGGGGTCAAATTAAAAGAATTTAAAACGCTTTTTGGTTATTTAATTTATGCTGATATCGAAGAGGATCCTGATAGGGACATTGATGTCCCTATCAGAAAAGAAGAGGAAAAGTCTGATATGGACACGGGTGTCCCTACCAGAAAAGAACTTACAGACAAACAGAAACTAAATAAGCTAAGTCGTTTATCCATCTTCAATTTTAGAGCATTTTTAAACATTGGCATGTTACTTACCGAAAGTGAAAAAGCGAAATCGGTACGAAGTTCCATTCTTGACATTGTACTAGATAGTTTAGACAAAAAACTGGGAGGTTCAACGAAATTTATTAATCAACGAGATGAAGATTATTTAATTGCTATGCTCAGAGAACCAGAATATCGAAAAGAATTTACAAGTGCTTTAAGTCGATATTTAGATATGGGAAATGCAAAATATAGTTTTTATACAGATGCAATATATGAAGCTATTTTTCACGAAAATGCCACAGAATACAGGCAGGTACTGAAGTTAGAAGATTCCGAAAACCCTAGAGAAACAATGTATTCTGAAATATTAAAATTAATTGCATCGTTTGAAATAGGAATTGCTGATGCGATGAAATTGAAGTATGATGAATTGGGTCGCCAGTTGACCCCTGTAGAACTTAATAAATTAATTAAAACATTCAGTGAACAACGTTTTTGGATTCCACAATTAGAAGATGCTAGAATAAAAATGGCAACCAGAGATTATGGATTTAGAGAAGTGGTACATCATAGATTAGAAAAGTACATACAAAGTATATCGCCAAATGATTATCAAAAATTTCTGGGAGAACAAAGTAAAACATTGCAAGAACGAATTGACGATAATATTGAAATCTTCAAAAGACTAAAAGATAGATAATGGCATTTATATATTTCGATACAGCACATGCCATTGAAGTACATGATGGTATTATAATAAAATCAGGGGGTTCATTAGGAGTTCTTAATATAGGTTTATTAGAAAGTACTTTAGACCATGTTCAAAATGATTTATATTATCCAGATATTGAGCATAAAACAACGCATATTTTTCATTCTATAAATAAAAACCATAGCTTTCAAGATGGTAACAAAAGAGCGTCTATAGCTCTGTCTGCTTACTTTTTAGAAGTTAATGGTTTCGATTATAGAGTTTCAGTTTTTATGGAGCGAATGGAAAACATTGCTGTACATGTCGCAGATAATAAAATTGACAAAGATTTATTATTTGAAATTATTCAATCAATAATTTATGAAGCAGACTACTCGGAATCGTTGAAATTAAAAATAGTGAATGCGTTGTTTATTTAAAATCATAACACTTCAACCCAAGAAATGCCTGATAACACAATTGAAAACATTGGAAGCAGTATAAAATCCAAATGGATTATGATAAAAAATATTAAATAGCCATTAAAAATATTAAATAAAAATATTAAATAAATCAGTCCAAAAACCCCGTTAAGGCTTATTACATAAGGGTTTGTTGGTATTTAATTAATGTGCTTAAAATTATTAAAAAAACGCTGTTTTATTAAACAATAAAATAGAAAACGGAAATGTTTAAAACTGAATTTTTAGACATACTACCTGATGTTTTAGACAAACAACAGAAAGAAAACAAAGTAAGAAATTTGATTTACGCAATGCATAAAAAAGACACAACCATTGTAAATAAAGGGACTAGCAGAAAACCTATTTGGGAAAAGTTTGTCTAAAACGGATATTAATTAGATGAACTTTAGACAAACTTTAGATAATAACTACTTCCATAATAAAAAATAAAAGATGCCAGATATAGTAAATGTAAATTACCATAATACCGGAAATAGTACAAAAACCAATACTATGGGTATGCGAGAAATGCAAACTCGTGCTTTTGAATCTCGTGATGCGCAGTATTTATTACTCAAAGCTCCTCCTGCTTCGGGTAAATCCCGTGCCTTAATGTTCTTGGCAGTAGATAAATTAATTAATCAAGGCATCAAGAAAGTTATTGTAGCGGTTCCCGAGCGTTCTATTGGGAGTTCATTTTCTAAAACGGATTTGAAGAAAGATGGTTTTTTTGCCAATTGGGAGCCAAACGATGTTTATAATTTATGTACACCAGGGGACGAAGGTAGTAGCAGTAAAGTAAAAGCTTTTCATAATTTCATGGATAGTGACGAAAAAATATTAATTTGTACACACGCTACTTTACGATTTGCCTGCGAAGAATTGGACGAAACAAAATTCAACAATACTCTATTGGCAATTGATGAATTTCATCATGTTTCTGCTGATGTCAATAATAGATTGGGGGAATTATTAAAATCAATAATGAACAAATCTACTGCTCATATTATAGCAATGACGGGTTCTTATTTTAGAGGCGATAGCGTGCCTATTCTAACACCGGAGAATGAAGCAAAGTTCACTAAAGTAACTTACAATTATTACGAACAATTGAATGGTTACAACTTCCTGAAATCATTAGGGATTGGGTATCACTTTTACACAGGAAAATACACTTCGGCAATATTGGATATTCTTGATACCAATAAAAAAACCATCCTTCATATTCCAAATGTAAATTCAGGAGAATCTACAAAACTGAAACACGATGAAGTCGATTTTATTATAGATGCCATTGGAGACATTATCAAACAGGATAGTGAAACAGGAGTAATTCATGTCAAGCGTCATAGTGATGGAAAAATCATAAAAGTAGCCGATTTGGTAGAAGATAGCCCCCGTGAAAGGGACAAAATCGTAAACTATCTCCGTAATATCAAATCAGTTGATGATATGGATTTAATCATTGCATTGGGTATGGCAAAAGAAGGTTTTGATTGGCCATATTGCGAACACGCTTTAACCGTTGGTTACAGAGGTTCATTAACTGAAATCATCCAGATTATTGGTCGTTGTACCCGGGATAGCAACAATAAAACTCACGCGCAATTTACCAACCTGATTGCAAGTCCAGACGCTATTAAGGATGATGTAAAAGTGGCAACTAATAATATGCTCAAAGCCATTACAGCGTCATTGTTAATGGAACAGGTATTAGCACCTAATTTCAAATTCAAAACTAGAATTGATAATGATGATGAAGAGGCAGAACCGGGCGAAATAAAAATAAGAGGATTTAAAGAACCTAGTTCAAAAAGAGTAAAAGATATTCTCGAATCGGATTTGAATGATTTAAAAGCAACCATTCTGCAAGACGATACAATGATTAAAGCTATGCCTGGAAACATCGATCCAGAAGTAATAAACAAAGTATTGATCCCTAAAATTATAAGAATTAAATACCCCGAATTATCCGACGAGGAGATCGAAGAAATTCGTCAATATGTGGTAGTCGATTCAGTAATTAAAAACGGGGAAATAAAAGAAGTAGGAGACCAACGATTTATTACAATGGCTGATAAATTTGTAAATATCGACGACATCCGCATTGATTTAATAGACTCCATTAACCCATTTCAAAAAGCTTTCGAAATTCTTTCAAAAGATGTCACTACAAAAGTGTTAAAAATAATTCAGGACACTATTGAAGCGACAAGAATAAAAATGGACTTTGAAGAAGCTAAAATTTTATGGCCAAAAATCGTGGAATTCAAAAAAATGTATGACAAAGAACCTAGTGTTAATGCAAACGATCCACTGGAACGAAGAATGGCGGAATGTATTATTTATTTAAAAGAAGAAAAAAGAAAACGGTTAGCAAATGGATAAGAATAAAGTCCTAGATGATATTTTTAATAATGATGAGTTTGATATTCTAAATGTCAAACCCAAAATTGCTTATGCCAGAAATGCTGACGAACGACTATCAGCTTCTTTTAATGAAGTAAATGATTTTATTGAAAAATATAATAAAGAGCCTCAACCCAATCCAACAAACATTTCGGAATTCCAACTTTATTCACGACTAAAAAAAATTAGGGAAAATCCAGAAAAAATGTTGTCGTTACAAGACCTGGATGTACACGGATTATTAAACGTAGAGCAGAAAGAAATTAACTCCATCGATGATATTTTCAATGATGATACTTTCGACTTATTAAATGACGACACTGATTTATTTGACTTTAAACATACGCCGAAGGATTACGAAAGAGCCGAAACTGATTTTGTAGCAAGAAGAAAACCGTGCAAAGACTTCGATAAATATGAACTTTTATTTAAAGAGATTCAAAAAGATTTAGCAGAAGGAAAACGCAAACTGGTTGATTTTAAAATGGGTAATCTCCGGGAAGGAACTTATTACGTTCATAATGGAGTTTTATTTTTATTAGAACAAATAAACATTGACCGAAAAGACCATTATAAGGAAGATGGAACAAGGGTAAGAGAAGACGGGCGAACAAGATGTGTATTTGAAAATGGTACAGAATCGAATATGCTAAAAAGATCCGTAGAGAAAATATTATATGCTAATGGTCAGGTTATTTCTGAAAACAGTAATAAAGTAAACGAGAATTTTATTGAGAATTTCAGCGACATCACAGATGAAGATACAGCAGCAGGATATATTTATGTACTGCGTTCCAAGAGCAAGGACGAAAGAATTAGAGCAATTGATAATTTATACAAGATTGGATATTCAAAAGTTGAAGTCGAAGAAAGGATTAAAAATGCCGAAAAGGATCCAACCTATTTAATGGCACCAGTAAAAATTATCACCGCATGGAAATGCTACAATATGAACCCTCAAAAACTAGAGCAATTATTGCATAATTTCTTTGGGAAATCCTGCCTTAATATTGACATTTTTGATGAGAAAAAAAGACGACACACCCCTAGAGAATGGTTTGTTGCGCCAATAGAAATTATCGAACAAGCTATTGAATTGATTATTAGTGGTGAGGTTGTGAATTACAAATATGATGAAGAAAATAAGGTGATTGCATCAAAATAATTTTTTTGGGTATTTAGATATTCAGTTTTGAATTGAGTTGTTTAATCTGATTAAATGCGGTTTGTGCCTTAAAGTATGTCTTTTATTAACAAATCAATTTTAATAAAGATTAAGCAGGAATTTATGTTTCATTATAGATATAATTTTATACAATTTTAATAAATAGTAAATGAGTTCAAGAAATGCAACAGCAAGTTGGAGTGGCTATTCACACCAAGGACAAGTAGGATTATTAGTTGCATTAAAAGAGATGCGTAGATTAATGCAAGCTGACTTACAAAATGAATTTGATTCACATTTTGTAGAATATGAAAACAGAGAAGATGTAGCTATCTCTAAACAATTACAAAACACTCCAAAAGAACTAATATCAGTTCATCAAGTCAAAGCATATTACTCACAAGGTCATTTGATAAATACTTACAAATCAGTATTTATAAAAAATGAGCAATATAAAAGAGATGAAGACGGTGAATATATTTTAGATCAAGATGGAGAAAAAATAGAATTAGATGATTATGTTGATGATCAATGGGGTGGTATAAATAATTATTTACATACTTCAACAGAAATTACTAATTGGGCTGATGTCTATTTTCAAGGTATTGGAGGTAACCCGTTTAATGTAGAAAGATATCCATATAGTAGTATTAAATCATATTGTGGTACAGATGAAATAGCTGATTTAATAATTAAAGAATTAAATTCATCAGATTTTCATAATGGAAATAATGGCGCTTCTACAATAACTCTAAATCACCTTACTTTCAAATTAGATGAAAAAATACGACATGAACATGCGACAAAAGATGGTAAAGCAGAATATGACATAAAATTCAGTTTTCAGGAACTACATTCAATTATTAATGATGATTTTGATGTTTTAACAAATAACATTTTTCAAAGTAGAAAACTTTTTTATGAAGAGTTTGTTAAGAATGTAATAGCACATCAAGATGATGATGATAATGAGCAAATTGAAATACTTAGGCAAACAATCATAAAAAAACTTTATGAATTAAGCGATTCAAATTTTCTTAATTTTCTTAGAAAACTAAATTTAAACGTGAACTTAAAATATTCACATTTACCCCAATACAATTTTAACCCTGAAGGGATTAAAAATGTTTTTATGAAAATACTTTTAGAAATAAAGAATACTTCTCCTGAAGTAATAGAAAATTCAGTTCAGTATACAAAGGGTGATGAAAAATTAAAATATGTGTTGACTACAATAACAAGTGAAGAAGATGACGTCAAATTAGTGATATCAGAAATTTTAGAAAATTTGCAATCACAAAACATTCTTTGGGAAAATCATGCTTTGATAAATAGATATATAACATCTAATTTTTCAGATAATATTCCCAAAATTACTAACATCAATATAAAAAGTAAAGATGGCAACGAAGAAGATAAATTCATGTCCTTCACTTCAAAATCAAAATTAATCAAGCGAGACGAAGCTTTAATTATTTTAAAAGATGATACAACTGCTTAAAAATATATTTAAAGAAAACAACATCATTAAATTAGAGGAAGAAAAAGAGTGTTTTTCATATGAAAACAAATCTTTTTTTTTCAATATCAATATTCAAGAATCTGAATTATTACAGATAAGAAATACTGAAAATTTTTATGATAATGGTGATTACAAGAGAATATTAGATATCTACAGGAGATTAGTTGATACAAGTGGGATTAATGAAATTGAAAAAAACTCATCATTAATTGTTACTGTTAAATGTGAAGATTTAGAGTCTTTATCAAAATTGCAACAGCAAATATTGTTGATTGAAGAAAACGAATACTTCTTTAAAAAATATGTCATTTTATATACCGATCAATCAATATCTCAATTGTCAGAGAATCCAACTATCGAATTTCTTCAAGAAAAATTAAATGATTTTGAAAAGTTTGACAAATATTCTGAGGAAGGATATATATCTGAGTTGGCGGAGTATATGGTTGTTTTACAATTGTTTATAAAGTTACCTTTTTTAAAGTTAGCATTCGGTCAGGATGAATATTTTGATTTAACAAGTAAATTGAAATCTTCTTTGTTAAACGATTCTTTGATTTATGAAAGATTATTGCTTTTTAGTAGCGGGATTGAGGAAATTGATTTTACAAATCATGAAGACGAAAAAAAAATTGGTTTATTATTTAAGTTTATAAGCAATGATTAAGATACTTAAAGTTTCTATTGAAAATTTTAAAGGAATAAAATCTTTAAATGTATTTGATTTTGATGATTTTGATTTTAACGTAAATGTTTTATCTGGTCCAAACGGTTTCGGTAAAACAACCATTTTCGAGGTAATTGAATTATGCCTAGCAGGTGAATTTAATAGGGTTGAATTATTCGATACGGTTCAAAAAAAGAATAAAGATAGAAATAAACCTTTTTTTCAAAACACAGATGGAATAGATGTAGTTTTGAAACTTTTGCTTATTAATACTGAAACTGGCAAGCATTCTGTTATTATAAAACATTATGATGATGTGAATTCTGATTCAGATAATAATTCTGCACGAAAAAATATACCTGCCTATTCTAATAAATTGTTCAAAACTTATTTAACGGATGACATTAGCTATTTCACGCTAAATAAGTTTGACTCCTTACCTACAGTTGAACAAGCAGAAATAAGTAATCTTATTTATGGTAATAATTCAAATATTGAAATAGCTTCAACATATTATCTTTTTAATTATATCCAGCAAGAAAACAGTATTTATTTCCTCAGAAAGAGTGAGGATGATAAAGGAGCTTCATTGGGCTTTTTGTTTAATATTGATAAAGAGGAAAAAGATAAAATTAAATTATTTGAATTAAAAACAAATCTATCACGACAATCATCATTAATTCAAACGAAGATTGATGAATTAAAAGGAACTTTACCACCTTCTGCACAAATAGATTTTAAAAAAATATTTGATGATTCTGACTTTGCTTTTGATAAAGAGAAACCGTTTTTAAATTTAGATAGTGCAAAAATTGAGCTGCTTAATTTCGAAGAAACACTAACTACATTAAAAGAGTTTAGACAATCATTTGATGTAAATGAGTATGATAAATCATTACTATTTAAAGAGTTAAATGAAAATATTATAAAAAATGAATCATTATTAAAATCATTTATTTTTAAAAAAATATATCATCCAAATTTAACTAATGAGTTAGTTGATAAGAATAATAAATTAAATAAAGCAATAGAATTTAACTCGCAAATAAATACAAGCTTTATAAATAAGGAATATTTTAATTTTTTCTTGAATGACGAGACTGAGTATAATAAATATATTGAAGTTGAAAATAAGGTTAAAGCAATTGATAACGATTTAGGTGAAATAGGAGTAATCCTATCCGAATTAATATTAGAAAGAGAGAAAGCATTAGAGGCTTTCATTAAGATAAAACAAATTCCGGATTTGCCTGAGAACAATTGTCCACTATGTGATTCACAATTCGAATCTTATGATAAACTGGAAAAAGCAATCAATTTTAAAACTGAGCTGTTAGAAAACTTTAATAATTCAAAGCTTAAAGAAAAGCAGGAATGTTTAGAACAAATTAAAGCATTTAGAGATAAGATTTTAATTTTCACTAACAAGTATGTTGAAGAGAATGAGATTATTGCACCAGAAATTTTATCAGTTGTCAATGAGTATTCAAATTACGAGAATTTAATTAACCAAATTTCAGAAACCTATTCCGTATTAAAAACAGAAGAGGTTTCATATTTAATTTTAAGTAAAATCCCTGCAAACAAGGTTGAAATTGAAGAGAGAGTATTGAATTTAAAAACGTTTTTAATCTTACAATTATTAAGAGATTTTGAATATGATGAAGGGAAAATCAAGAGTAAAGAACTTTATATTCAATATTTTAATTCAAATAGGGAACTTTTTGACAAGGTACTTGCAGAAGATTTCTCAACTAAAATAGATTATTTACGAGGTCAATTTGCATTATTAAGTAATGATAAGCTTCAGTTTTTAGAATCTCGCCAAGAAAAACTTTTAAAAATTATTGATAGAATAGAAAGCATTTACAAAAAAGTGCATTCGACAATTCAAGACCATAAAAAGGAAATGATAAATAAAATTAAGATTCCATTTTATGTTTACTCAGGAAAGATTTTGCAAAGCTATCAACAAGGGTTAGGTATTTTTGTAAAAATTCATCCAACAGGTCAAAACAATAATGTGATTTTCAAAACAGGTCATAAATCGGATCATGATATTGTTTATCATTTGAGCTCAGGACAGATGGCTGTAGTTTCATTAGCGTTCTGTCTTTCATTAAATAAAGTATACAATACTAATCAAAAGTTTAAGTTTTTAGCGGTAGATGACCCTATTCAAACAATGGATGATTTAAACATTCATACTTTCATTGAACTAATAAGAAACGAATTCACGGATTATCAAATTATAACATCAACACATGATGATTTTACCTCAAGGTATATGCAATATAAATTTGATAAGTTCGATATGAAAACTCAAATTCAAAATGTTCAAAAATTAGTTATGAATCAGTCAATCTCTTAATTTTAAAACTACACTATTGGCATAAAACAGCTATGTGAAATTATTCTGAAAAATTATTTTAACATTAAAATTCCATAGAATTATACCAGCTAAAAAACTAATATGTAATATTCCTCTAATTATTTCATTTTTCAAAATCTGTTTTTTGGTCATAAAATATACCGATGAAATTTTGAAGTGTAGCTTTTTCGTCCTTTCTTAATGTAAGACTTTCAGACGCACCTACGTGAATTGCTTTTCCAATAATATAGTTTATTAGGTCTTTTGCTTTGGAATCAACATTATTTCTTGATATATCTGGAATGAATTTTCTTGAATTGATGTTTATAACAATCGTATTTATCTCGAAAATAGAGGCTGAGATAGGAATATTGAAACGAAAATCTTTTATCAATACGCTTCGCATAAAAAGTTCCTTTCTTTTTTCAGGGGTTTTCCACAAATATATTCCATTGTCTCGGTCTTTTTTATCAAAAGGTAAATACAAATCGTTTTTTTTGCCTTCAAATAGAGTAATTGTATTTACAAATGTCTTTGTCATACATAAATCTGAATGTCCTATTTGTTCAAGTTCTTCAAATCCAAAATTTTCAAAAATATTTTCTCCCTTTTTTATAGTTTCATCATAAATTGAATTTTGAATATCTTTTGGAATGATAACTGAAATCCAAGAAAGTTCTCTATCCATTTTTTCAATCACTTCGTCAACATCATCATTTGTAAATTTCATTCCACTCAGAAAGTCATCTTCTAAATGAGATTCGACCAAAGGAATTGAAAGATATTTCAACTCCTTTTCATTAATATAATCATCTATGTTAAGAGTTGAAAAATCAGTTACTTCCAAAAAACCTTCGTTATCATGGTATCGGTAGAGAGTTCCTGGAAAGTCAATTTCCTCAAACTTCTTAATAAAGTCATTTTTCTTTTTTATCAAAGCATAACCTTCAATGTCTTTCAGATAATCTTTGAACTCAATTTTCACAAATCCGTTATCAAGATTATCAGATAGGATAATTGGATTTTTAATCAGGGTAATTTGTTTTTCTAATTTATCTATCAATTCAAAATCAATACCATCGGTTAGAAAATAAGTATTTAAAAAAGTTTTTACACTTTGCAGTTTGTAGTCAAAAACTTTAATAAAATTTGTATAGTTTAAAATTACTTCAGTGCCGTCAAAAACTACATCTTCTGTTTCAGTTAATGATGTCCATTCGTTTCCTTGTTCAAGTTCAATCAGATATTTATTCTTTGACTTATAATGTCTAGTTAAAACTTTTACCTCATTAGATAGCATAAAACAGGAAAGAAATCCTATGCCAAAATTACCGATTGGTTTGTAGTCAAAGTCTCTAAGTAAAAAGTCTGTTGAATTATAATAGGAAACTCCAATGTTAAGGAAATGTCTTTTAATTATATCCATTGACATACCAGCTCCATTATCCTTGATTATGGCAAGATCTTTTTCAGGATCTAAAATAACTTTTATTTTTGGCTTATATTCGTCTTGTCCAAACTCCTTATTCAATTCCTCAGTTTCTTGTCGAATACGACAGGCATCAATTGAATTTTGAATAAGTTCTCTGAGTCCTAAAGATTTACTCCCGTAAATTTTTTCTCCCATCAGCAAAGAACTAATTGCCTTAAACTCCAAAGTCATTTTATAATCTGAAAAGCTGTAACCCTCAGTCTGAATGTTGACTTCGGGATTGATATCATAAACCAAACTGTATTGTGAAGGCATACCATTAACTAATGCAGTAGCATTAGTCAATTCATTTTTCACCCAACTAATATATACCAGGATTTTACGATGTATGCTTGCATTATTTGCTTTTCCATGAAAGACAACTCTTTTCTGTTGAGTCTTTTCATTTATTAATATTTTCTCGTTGTTAGAAATCACAAAATGTTGTCTCCATTCTTGATCGCTAATTCCTTTAGGAGAAATAAGTTTGTATAAGTTGTGAGGTGTTCTGTTTCCATCAATGTCGAGAATATCAGCCAAACGAAGTGCTGTAGCAATAAATTGAGGATTAAATGAGTAGTCACCTCTAACTTCGTTTGTTCTCAAATTGTTTTTTATCCAGTCATAATCTTCTGTGTGAGATTTACAAATTAAGGCAAGTTCTTTTGTGAAATCAAGGTTAGTCAGTTTGGGTATAACTAACTTGTCTTTCAAATGTTCAAAAATATATTTACTAGATAAAGAAGCATGAATTCTCCTAACATATTCTTGCAATGCTAATGCTTCATCTCCTTCCATAATCTTTTTCATTGCAGAAAACTTTACATCGCAAAAAGTGAAAGAGTCAGCTTTAATAGCAATTATGTCGTCATCACTTACTGCCATTCCAATATCGTGCAAAAGCGCTGAGTAAACCATTAAAGTAATTTCGAGTTCATTTAACTTCGTAATGTCTCCAACCAACTTACTCATATATTCCATAATCCTAAAAGAATGTCCGGTGTTGTGCAGTGTATAGTTTGGAAAAACGTGTTGTACCCTACTATTTAAGATGTCTTTTACTTGTTCATAAACTTCTTTAATTTTAGGAAGAAATGGACTGTCAATACTTTTTAAATGCTTGATAAGTGTTAAGTCGTCCATTTTATAGTCTGTATCAATGTTCATTTTAAGTCAATTTGTTTGATTTTATTTTTGCTTCTAAAAATTGAAGGTTTCATCCTGTTTCTTCAGTAGATTTGAGACTAAGTAAAAACTTATATTCGGATTACACAAAGTTTTAATGTATTTTATCGTTAAATTATAATCTATTCCAAAAGACAGCCTATTTAAACATTACGGGCAATCAAGCGGTCTCACTACGGTCGTTTGCTTTGTTCCGTTCGGCTGTTCCAGTCGGTCGTACCTCCCTCCGTTCCACAGACACGACGCAGCAACAATAAAAACAGCAGCTTGAAAGTAAGCAGCTGTTTTTATTGCGCTGCTTGTTCCTCTTCTTCACACACTCTCTTCCTGCATTCGGCGGGGCTATTACATCCACAATACCGCTTCATTCCGTTTCACTCCGCAAGCTACGTTCCACTGCATTCCAGCCGTATTATGTCTGTCGCCCCTGATTGTTTCAGCTGTTGCTCCTTCTCACAGCCATCGGAAAAGAAGAGCACCTCTCTTCGAGAGAAAAATAAAAAAGAAAGTAAAGGTAAGTTCCGGTTTCAAAAAGTAAAGTTCAAGCCCTACGGGTTTTTGAAAAAATCTCCACCCTTTCGGGTTGTATTTTTTCAAAAAAACTTGACTTCTTTTGAAACCTCCACTAATACAACGACTTTCTTTTTTCTCTTTTTCTTTGTTTTGAAAATTATAGAAAAAAACGTGGATTGATAATCATCTCGTATAAAGAAGCCAGTTTGTCGGAAACTACTATTATATTGGCAAAAGATGAAGTTTTGTATTTTAAAGTTGAACTAATTTTTTAGATTAAATTTTCAAAGGCAATGTTCAATTCTTCTGTACTAAAATCTTCCAAATATGCTTCAGTTGTTTTAATAGATTGATGTCCTAATCCTTGCTTTATCATTACTGTGCTTAATCCTTTCTTTAAAGATAGTGTTGCAAAAGTGTGTCTGGCAGTATAAAAAGTAACTTTTGTTTTAATGCCACATTCAAGCGATATGGTGTTAAGAAGTTTGCCGTAATAATTTAGCACACTTTTTTTTCGATCCCTGAGTTCTGTTTTGGTATAATGGTTTTTGTCTTTTTCTAAAATTGGGAAAATATAATCAGTTTCAAAAGGGCGATAGATTTTAAAGTATTGTAAAATTTCGGTCATGTATTTATTATCCGGAATTTTTACATTTAATTTTACCAGAGTCTTATTTCTGACATATGAAAAACTACTTAAGTCCACATCATTCCATTTTAATTCAGCTATATCAGTAAAATTCATACCACGGCAGTAGAAACTGAACAAATAAGTGTACAATGCTTTAATGCCCTCTTTATTAGTTGAAAAATCGTAATCTAATAGTAATTGTAAATCCTGTTTGCTTAACGCTTTTTTTACTTTGCTGGATTTCAATTTTGAAATTATGTAATCTCTGAAAGGATATGTTTCACTTGATGCAATTTTTGATTTAATAGCCGAATTATAAACAGATCTAATATTGCGCATATATACCCCAATTCCGCCATCATGGCAACCTCTTGAGCGCAAATGAGCCTCAAAAGCTACTAAGAAAGTATAATTAATTTTTGCAAATGAGTAGGTTGAAAGTTCAGGCTGGAATCGCATAAGAGCAGAAATGGTATCACGATAAGAACAACTAGAACTTATTTTTCCAGACTCTTTGAGCTGTAATTTTCTCTTTTCGAAATAAGCAATGAAATTTATTTTTTCTACTTCTTGTGGTCTAAATAATGCATCAAATGCTTCAATTGAATATTCGTGCTCTTCTTCAATCAGTTTATTTAAAATTTTAGAAGCATCATGTTTTATCGAATTCAATATCCGATTAGCTTGTAAATAATTTGGGAATTGTGATTTAAATTCACTTGCTTTGTCGTTCCAAAATTTTGGAAGTACGTTATAAGGAGTTTTATAGAATTTGGATTTTCTATTAATAGTAATTCTTAAGTTTATTGGATATGTTCCATCACTTAACTCTGTTTTTTTTAGTATAATTTTTAAACTAGCTTTCATTCTTACATATTTTTAAGTACAACATCCGTACAACAAATGCATGTATTCTATGAAGTTGAATGAAACAAAAGTATTTTTAAAAATTCATAAGTGGTTGATATATAGCTACTTTGAAGCTAAATGCAATTAAGTGCAAAGGCTATTTATCTATCTCATAATCAGGTGGTCCCTGGTTCGAGCCCAGGTGGGACCACGTTGTAAATCAAAGCCTTACAGAAATGTGAGGCTTTTTTGTTTTATATCCTTAAATTTTACAAGTCTACACATTATTAATTAAGAATTTCCTTAAAACAAATAAGGAATATTTAAGATTTATCTTTCTATAAGCAATTAAATCTGTATTTTGCCGTTAAAAAAGGAATTTAACAACAAAATAAATCTCATATCACATTGTAATACAGCAAAAAGAAAACTATTTTTGCACACAAACCTTAACTTTTTTTGTCTTAATACGGAAAAAAGTTGAAAAATTTAACCTGGTCGAATATGAAAAAAAAATTACTTTTTAGTGCCCTAATAGCACTTTTTATTCATGATTTTGCAATAGCTGCGACTATTACAACTGCTCAGTCTGGTAACTGGAATGATACATCAACATGGGTTGGAGGAATAGTTCCAATAGCAACAGACGATGTTATTATAACCAGAAATATTACAATCACAGAAAACACAACCTGCAAAACTATTACTTTACAGGGTAATAATACAGCGCTTATTGTAAACGATACTTTTATATTAACCGTTACGGGAAAAATTACGGCAGACTCATCTAACACTAGTAAACGAAACACCTATTTAAGCGGAGATGGAACCATTACTTGCGCTTCATTTGACTTAGGAGATGAAACCACCCCTAATAACTCTGCAATTTATACTCAGATATTATCTACAGTCGCACAACTCAATATCCTTGGTGATTTAACAATAGTTAGCAGTGGAGCTACATACTATAACAATAGCACTTTTAGCTTAGAAAAGGGAATTATGACATTAGACGGTCAAATAAAAATTATAAATGATGGAATTATTCATACTGACCAAGTATCAACATTTACAATGCCTACCTATATGAATCTCACAGTTGGGGCATCACCAACACCTACTACTACTACCCATGATAAAACTTTAATTCTTAACTATACTGGCAATCCATTTGATTATACTGCGGATTCTCATACTGAAGTCATTCTAAACGGCAACAAAGCAACCGTAAGATATGCTGCGAGCGGAAACCAAGAAATTCTTAACACAGAATATAACAATTTAAATTTGGCTACTGGAGGAGTCAAACTTTTTCCTGTACCAAGTATTAACATTAAAAACCGCTTATCAATAAATTCTGGAGTAACAGCAAATTTAGGATCAGGTGGAACTCACACAACAACAACATTGAGTTTAGCAAGTACACTACAACAAATAGGAACTTGGGGAAGCACATCATCAACTGCTTCTAATAAAAACGATACTTTTTTTACTAACACAGGAATTATCACTGTAGGAACACCTTGTACTGCAACAGCCAAAACTTGGAACGGAACAGCTTGGGACGGTGATGGATTACTTCCTACAATAGCCGAACCAATTATTTTTGCTGGTGACTATACCGCACCAAGCAATTTGTCAGGTTGCTCCTGCACCGTAAATTCTGGAAATGTTACAATCCCTGCCAATTTAACCCTTGAAATTAGCAACGAAGTAACGGTAAATGGAGGTTCTTTAACTTTTGAAAACAATGCTAGTTTGATTCAATATGCCGACACACCAAATAGCGGCGACATCACTTTCAAACGCAATACTACAGCTTTAGTAAAATACGATTATACTTTTTGGTCATCACCAGTAGCCAGTATGACTTTAACAGGTTTCTCACCTTATACGGTAAAAGGATATCAATCCTTTAATAATGATGCTTGGGCATTTGTAAGTGATGCAACGATGAATCCAGGTGTTGGATTTGCAGTAATGGCTCCAACAAAACAAATTGTTGGCCAATACGACCCAACTAGTTCTCCTGTTGAAACAGATGATACTAATTTTGTAGATGGTAGTACATTTGAAGGGAAATTTATAGGTGTTCCTAACAATGGAGATATTCCAGTTCCTACAACTGGTACTTGGCAACTCGTTGGAAATCCTTATCCATCGTCAATTGATACTGATGCTTTTATAGAAGCCAACCCTGACTTATACAGTACTTTTTATTTCTGGACTCACGCCAACCCTGTTAGTAGCAGTAACCCAGGAGATTATGACTACAATTACAATAGTGCCGATTATGCTTTACGCAATAATACTGGAAGCACAAGTACAGACCCAGATGAAACAACTCGTCCAGCTATAGATAAAATTGCTTCAGGACAAGGATTTTTTATTGCAACACAAACTACTAATCCAATTGTTTTTACAAATGCAATGCGTGTTGATGGAAGTGGTACACAGTTTTTTAAAATGAGCAAAAAAAACAAAACAGAAAAAAACAGGATTTGGCTAAACTTGACTAACAACGAAGGATTATTTAAACAAATCCTAATTGGTTATGTTGATGGTGCAACCAATGATTATGACAAACAATATGACGGGACTAGTTTTAGACTAAACAAATATGCCGACTTTTTCAGTGTTAACAACGGTTCTCGATTAATCATTCAAGGACGAGAACTTCCATTTAATGATACAGATGAAGTTCCTCTGGGTTATACGGTTAATTTGGGTAAAGGAGCAACTGTTGCAAATCAATTTACTATAAGTATTGCATACACAGATGGAAGTTTAGACACTCAACCTGTTTATTTATATGATAAGGTAACCAGTACTACTTATGACTTACGTCAGAGTAATTATACTTTTTCGAGTGTTGACGGAACTTTTTCAGATCGTTTTGTTTTAAAATACACTAATAAAAATTTAGCTGTTGATGATATTGAGAAAACTGACAATGCCATAATTATCACCTCGAAAAACAAAATCATTACTGTAAGTGCCAATTCTGAAAAAATTGAAAATGTTGTTGTATATGATTTGTCTGGAAAAACAATTTACAAAAAAGACAAAATTGAAAATTCGGTTTTAGAAATAGCTTCTTTAAAAGCACAAAATCAAGTATTATTAGTAAAAGTAAACTTAGAGAGCGGCATTTCGACAACCAAGAAAGTTTTATTTAATTAAAAAAAAACAATATCTTGCCTTATCCAAATCTTCAAACCCGAATATCTATTATGTTAAACAATAAATATATATTACGCATTTTGACAATTTTGATGTGTCTTAACGCAAACACATTAATCATAGCTCAACCTCCTCCAACGGATCCACCACCACCACTAGGTCATGATGCCCCTATTGACGAAAACATAGTAGTTCTATTTGTAATCGCATTAATTTTTGGGATTTATACAATATACAAGTTTAAACAAAAGCAAAAGGCTATCCAATAAGGGTAGCCTTTCTTTTATACAATCAATAAAAAGTATTATTTCTTAATACTCAACTTTGCCCACTTGTTTCATAATTCGAACAATTTTTCTTTTTCTATTATTGATATAAGACGAAGAACTTGTTGCTTTATATTTTCTTGGGTTCGGTAAAATTGCCGCTATACCAGCAGCTTGTTGCATGGTCAAACTCGAAGCATCTCTTCGATACCAATATTCGGTTGCGGCATAGGCTCCATAAACACCATCCCCCATTTCTATACTGTTAAGATACACCTCCATAATTCTTTTTTTTCCCCAAACAAGTTCAATCAAAACGGTAAAATAGGCTTCAAGTCCTTTACGGAAATAACTCCTGCCCTGCCACAAGAAAACATTTTTGGCTGTTTGTTGCGAAATAGTACTTCCTCCTCTTATCTTTCGCCCTCTCTCGTTGCTCTTATATGCTTTTTGCATGGCTATAAAATCAAAACCATTATGAGTCAAAAAAGCACCGTCCTCACTAGCAATTACTGCTTTTTGTAAATTCATGGAAATATTTTCGATTGGCTCCCAATTATGACTAAAATGATTTTCCTTTCCTGCGGCGCTATTTTCAAAATAACGTATAACCATTAAAGGTGTGAATGGTACTGGAACAAATTTAAAAAGAACCACAAACGCAACCGAGATTCCAAAAAACCACAATAAAACTTTCAACAAGAACCATTTTACTTTAGTAATCCAATTTCCCGAGTTCTTTTTGGCGGGTTTTTTAGTTGTTTTTTTGGGTGTTATTTTGGTTGCCATTATTTATACTAAATCTGCTAATTCGGTTCCTATTAAACTGCCTATTGCTACTCCCATTCCGCCAAGACGAACACCACAATACACGTTTTCAGACAGTTGAGATATAATTGGTTTTTTACTATTACCAAGTCCCATAATTCCGCTCCAACGGTGTTCAATTTTAACATCATGTTTAGGCAAAATTACTTTTTTTAGTAAGTCTTCCAATTTTTTTTGAATAATTTCTGTGTTACCAAATTCGTTTGTAGTTTCTGTCTCAAAATCCAGATTTCTACCGCCTCCAAGCAATATTCTGTTTCCTACATTTCGGAAATAATAATATCCTTTATCCAAATGAAAAGTACCTTTTATATCCAAATCGACAATCGGTTCAGTAATGATAACCTGATTACGAGCAGGCTTTACTAAACTATTGGTCAATTTTTCAGCAAATCCATTTGAAGCAAACAATAGTTTACCAGTTTTAAAACTAAAATTCTCCAAAACAACCTCAACCTCATTTTTATTTTCTAAATAAGAAATCAAAGTTTGCTGATTGAGTATCAAAATATCATTCGAAACAGCCTTCTTTAACAATGCCTGCATCATATTGCCCGTATCAATCTGAGCTTCAAAAGGGTTAAAAATCAAATACTCCTGAATCCCTCCAAAACCAAAACGATCTACTTCTTTCGCAAACACATCTGTTTTAAAAAGAGGCTTTAAAATCTCATTCACAAAAGGCAACTTATTAGAACATTCTAAGAAACTATTTTGATCATCCTTCAAAAACAACTCATAACCTCCGTAAGGTTTTAAATCTAAAACAGTATCTCCAAGATTTTTTCGCAACAACTGCAATCCAGCCCATCTCTTCTGGATAAGCTCAATAACATCTTCTTCGGTATGAGTTTTTAAATCTTCGACGATTTCGGATAAACTTCCAAAACAGGCAAAACCAGCATTTTTGGTACTTGCCCCTTGTGGTAACATTCCTTTTTCTAAAATTATTATCTTACGCGTTGGGTATTTTTCTCGTAAACGCAATGCTGCATGAAGTCCGACAATACCGCTGCCCACTATAGTATAATCTACTTGGCTGAACCAATTTTTTAATTCCCAATAGCTTAGTTCCATATCTATTTTTTCATAAAATTAAATAAATTTTCCAGTTGAATTGAATAAGCATCCAATATCCTATAATTGTTATTGATTATCTAAAATTAATTTCTCATTAGGTACTTTTTTTGTTATTTATTTAAAATTAAGACTCGTTTGGCACTATAATTGTGCATTAGTCAAATACCTTTCGAGGTTGTTTTCTGATTCGTAAAAGAGGATTTGTCTCTAAAAACCCAAATTATTTTTTGATTATGTTTGAAAATGTTGATGACCTTATCGAAGTCAATTTGAAATTACTTTACACATCCAAATCACACTATATGATGCGCATCAATTTCAAAGACGAATTTGGTTTTAATCTTAAAAATTCAAAGGCATTTGCAGAGATATTAGTAAGCAAAGGCCTAGTGTTGTTGGATAATAATCAAGGGTTTCGCTGTGATTTGACAGAACTTGGAAAACAGATTTACGAAAAAGGTGGGTGGATTTCGTATATAAGTACCGTTGATACTTTTTCGGGAAATAAAACCTTCAACGACACTTCTTCATTTATCAAAAAAGACAAGCAATCATTACTAAAAAAAATAATGATTGTGAGCATGATTATTCTTGTAATATGTATTTTCATTAGTTTAATAACTTTTGAAATTCTCAAATCCTCATAAGTTATCACATTTTCTTACAACTTATAAAGGTTCAATTATTTAAGTTTTTTTTATGTTGCACCTCCTCGTTTAATTACGAATTATAACGCTATATTTGAAAACCGAATACATATTTTATATAATTATGAAGAAAACGCTCTTTTTAATGCTAACTATTATGAGTTTATCAGCAAGTGCACAAAATGTAATGACTCCCGAATTACTTTGGAAATTAGGACGATTAACTCCACTGGGAATTTCAAAAGATGGCAAAAATGTCATTTATAAAGTATCTACCCCATCAATCGAGGAAAACAAATCCATCTCTAAATACTACAGTATCGTTCTTAATGGTGGCGAAGCAGTTGAAATAAAAGATACCAAAGAATTATTGGTTGATAAAAACATTTCTCCAGACGGAAAATTTTTGGTTTACAACGAAGAAGTAAAAATTGATAACGTACTAGGAACAGACTTTTACCCAAATCTTGACAAATCAAACGTTCAAATTTATGATGGTTTAGATTATCGCCATTGGGACACTTGGAATACTGGATCTTTTAACCATGTTTTTTATAAAGAAAATAAAGAAGGGGCAACTGGAATTGATATCCTAAAAGGAGAAAAATTTGATAGTCCGCAAAAACCTTTTGGTGGAGATGAAGATTATATTTGGTCACCAGATAGCAAAAGTATCGTTTATGTGTGTAAGAAAAAAACAGGAACTCAATATGCTCTTTCTACAGATACTAACATTTATGAATACAATCTAGAAACTGGAAAAACAATTAACAGATCCGAAGGAAATTTAGGATACGACACAGCTCCGCAATTTTCGCCTTTCGGGAGTTTGACTTGGTTGCAAATGAAACGTGACGGTTACGAATCGGACAAAAATGATTTGGTTGTGAGTTTCAAAGGAATGACAATCAATCTAACCGCAAATTGGGATGGTACTGTCGAACAATTTATGTGGAGTAAAGATGGTAAAAAAATATATTTTATTGCACCAATTGATGGAACTAGACAATTATTTGAAGTGAATTTCCCTGGTCTTTCTAGAATCGCTGTACGAGTACAACAAATTACAAATGGTGACTTTGATGTTAGTGGATTAGTCGGGTTATCAGGAGAAGATTTTATAGTTACTCGCACCGACATGAATCATGCGGCTGAAATTTTTTCATATAATTTGAAGAAAAACACTTGGAAACAATTGACAAATGTGAATACCAAAACGTATTCAAAATTGGCAATGAGCAAAACTGAGAGACGATATGTTACAACTACTGATGGTAAAAAGATGTTGGTTTGGGTAATCTTACCTCCTAATTTTGATGCCTCAAAAAAATACCCAACCTTATTATTCTGTCAGGGAGGACCACAATCACCCTTGACACAATCGTATTCTTTTAGATGGAATTTTCAGTTGATGGCTGCCAACGGATATATTGTTGTAGCTCCAAACCGTCGTGGTATGCAAGGTCATGGCGTAGAATGGAACGAACAAATCAGTAAAGACTGGGGCGGACAAGTAATGAACGATTACCTTTCGGCTATAGATGATGTTGCCAAAGAGAGCTATGTTGACAAAACACGTTTGGGTTGTGTTGGTGCTAGTTATGGAGGCTATTCTGTTTTTTATTTGGCAGGAATTCACAAAAACAGATTCAAGACTTTTATTGCTCATGATGGTGTTTTCAATACCCAAAGTATGTTTGGTACTACCGAAGAAGTATTCTTTAACAACTGGGATTTTGGCGGACCTTACTGGGAAAAAGAAAATACTGTTGCACAAAAAGCATACAATGAATTCAACCCTATCAATTATGTTCAAAACTGGAACAGACCTATTTTGATTATTCAAGGAGGAATCGATTTTAGAGTTCCTATTGGTCAATCTCAAGAAGCTTTTCAAGCGGCTCAAATCAGAGGGATCAAAAGTAGGCTGCTTTATTTTCCAGAAGAAAACCATTGGGTATTACACCCTCAAAATGCTCAAATTTGGCAAAAAGAATTTTTTAAATGGCTCAATGAAACCCTATAATCCCAAATCGATTTGATTTAAAAAAAAATATTTTTGTAACAATATTTTAATTTTTGTTACATATTACAAAATCTTAACCTTTTTTTCAAAATGTACAAATTTCCCTTAAAATCAATTGTAATCGCTACTTCATTACTAGTTGGGATGCAAACGATGAATGCTCAAGACGGATTAGTCAATTCCTTAAAAGTAAATGCTAGCGCAAAAAGCGTTGAAAGTTTTCAATTTAGCGATGTAATCAACCTCGAAAATACCTCGGTAAAATACCAAGGATCTTCTGGTACTTGTTGGAGTTATTCTGCCAATTCCTTTTTAGAATCTGAGATGATCCGAATTGGTAAAAAACCAGTCGAATTATCACAAATTTTTTCGGCTAGAAATGCTTATGTTGAAAAAGGAAAAAATTATGTTCGTATGCATGGAGCCGTAACTTTGGGGGATGGTGGAGAATTACACGATGTAATTAATATGTACAGACAATATGGTGCTGTTCCGCAATCTGTTTACACAGGATTGAACTACGGAACTTCAAAAAACAAATTTGCTGAAATGGCCGGATTGACAGAAGCCATGTTGGCAGCAATAGTAAAAAACCCAAACGGAGAATTAACACCTAACTGGGAAAAAGCTTATGCTGCAGTTATTGATTCTTATTTAGGTCAGGTTCCAGAAAATTTTACCTATAACGGAAAAAATTACACTTCTCAAACTTTCGCTAAAGAAGTAGTTGGGATAAATCCAGATGAGTATGTAGAGTTTGCTTCGTATGCCAATAAACCATATTATACCAAAACAATGATGATGGTTCCAGACAACTGGTCGTTTGATTTGGTGTACAATATCAAAATGAATGATATAACCACAATTATTGATAATGCATTGAAAAACGGTTATACAGTAGCTTGGGCATCAGATGTAAGTGAAAAAAGTTTTAGCTGGAAAAATGGTGTTGCCTATGTTCCTACCAAAAAATTTGACGAAATGACTAGTGAAGAAAAAGAAAATATGTTTAATGGTCCAAAACAAGAATTAGAAATCACAGAAGAATTGCGTCAAAAAGCATTTGATAATTATCAAACTACCGATGACCATGCAATGCACATCGTTGGTATTGCCAAAGATCAAATGGGTAAAGAATACTATATCGTAAAAAACTCTTGGGGTACATCCAATGATTACAAAGGTTATTTATATGTAACCAAGAATTTTGTAAAATACAAAACAACATCGTTTATGGTAAATAAAGGAGGTATTCCATCGGATATTGTAAAAAAGATTGGTGCCTAATTGTAATCTATTAGGATAAAGTAAGCCGTTTCAAGTGATGAAACGGCTTATTTGCTTAAAGACATAGCAACAACTTGTGATCTGCAGAAAATATTACAACACACAATAAGTCCATACTACAAGGCCAATCATTTACTATTGCTTATGTATAGCAAAATCGACTAAGCTTCTATGTAAAAAAACATCAATATAACCGAATAAAACTTACAAAACTCCGTTATAAATTTATGGAAAACAAGAAAAGTTATACGCCTATAAAAGTACTATTGAGTTATGTTGTCTTAGCAGCTTTGGTTGTGGCTGTTGGTTATTTTTTATATTCAGAAAATACAGTTTATAATAAATTAGAAGACAAAATTGCTTTTGAGAGAACCAAGATTCTAAAAATAAGTAAGCTATTTTCTACCGTTTACAAAACAGAGAGTCTAGCTCGAAAAACAATTCTATCCGATTCTGAAAAGGATTTTAAAAATTATCTTGTAGAAACAGATTCCTTAAAATCAAGAATTGATACACTTAAACAAATTGTAACGACTCCTTACCAAAAAACTTTATTGGATAGTGTTTCCTATTTATTGTCTGAAAAAACCAAAAACATTCAACAACTAAAGAACATCAAAAACAAAGCCGATGATGAAGTTTCGGTAAATAATGCTATAAATGAAATCACCAGAATGGAGGACAAACTTCGAAAACTGGTGATGAAAGATTTTGCCAAAAATCCAAACGAATTAGGGGAGTACCAACAAAGAGTGCTTAGAAAGTACGTTGATTATCTCAATCAAAATATCCCTGACGACAGCACGAATACACTTAGTAAAAAAGAGTCTGACTCGATTTTGGCCAATTCTAAAAGACTTTTGAGCAGAGTAAAATTGAGAGCTGAAAAAAAGAAAATTTCGCTTAATCTTGAAGAAAATAAACTACTCAAAAATGAAATTGCCATTTCAGAACAACTCCGAAAAGTGCTTCGTATCATCGAAGCCGAAATCATTAGCAATTCTATTAAAAATAATGCTTTAAAGGAACAATCCCTCAAAAAAGTTAATAAAATAGTCACTGCTGCGGCAATTGCTGGTTTGATTTTAACATTACTTTTTTCGATCTTGATTATAAGCGATTATTCTAAAACTCAACTTTATAAAAAACAATTAGAAATTGCCAACTACAAGACCCAAAACTTGTTACGAAGCAGAGAACAGCTTATCTCGACAGTGAGTCATGATCTGAAAACGCCTTTGAGCACAATAGTTGGCTATACCGAACTTTTACAGGAGTCCGACCTTACTACAAAGCAATCTTATTTCATTAAAAACATTAAAAACTCTTCTGAGTACATCACTCAATTAGTAAAGGATTTATTAGACTTTTCTCAAATTGAAGCGGGTAAAATTACCTTAGAAAAGGTACCATTTTCATTACCTGAAATCATAGAAGATGTTGCCAAAAATGTCCAAACCCTACACAAACATAAAAACATTGATCTCATTATAGATGTTGAACAAAAACTTAACACTAGAATCGTAGGCGATTCTTATCGTCTCAAACAAGTTTTGACAAATATTATTGGGAATGCCTATAAATTTACTGAAAAAGGGTTTATCAAAATCAAGGCTTATACAACACTTGGCAATAATAAGTTTGTAGTTTCTATTCAAGATACAGGAATTGGAATCGAAAAAGAAAATCAAAAATTAGTCTTTGATGAGTTTACCCAAGCCAATGAAAATATAGAAAAAAAATACGGCGGAACTGGCTTAGGGTTGTCTATTTGCAAAAAGATCATTACCATTTTAGGAGGCACACTAAAACTAGAAAGCGAATTTAGAAAAGGAAGTACTTTTACAATAGAACTCCCATTATTGTTTGATTCTAGCCCAAACAATCACACTGTAAAAAAAGAATCTAAACCAATAAGTATCCCGAAAATGATCTTTATTGTGATAGATGACGACATTAATTTATTGAACTTAACAACAAATGTTTTAAGGCAGGAAAAACACCAAGTCTTGTCGTTTGACAATGCCATTACCGCACTAAAAACAATTCAGGAAACAGAGTTTGATTTTATTATTACTGATATTCAAATGCCCAAAATGGATGGTTTTTTATTTCTTGAACAATTGAAAAAAATGAAACTGTCCAATTATAAAAACCAACCTATTGTTGCACTAACTGGCCGTTCAGATTTGGATTATTCGGTTTTCATCAAAGCTGGATTTACAACAGTGGTTCAAAAACCATATTCGCCAAAAGTATTACTAGAAACCATTCAAAGTGTAATAGAAAATAATGTATTGCCAATTGATATTACCAAAAATGAATCTATATCAACTACAAAACTATATTCATTAGAACCATTGAATCAATTTTTGGGCGATGATAATGAAACTCTACAGGAGGTTTTGAAACAATTTATTGAAAGCACCAATGAGAATTTGGTCATTTTAGAAAATGCCGTACAAGAAAACAATATATCCGAAATCAATGCAATTGCTCACAGAATTGCTCCGATGTTCCGACAAATTGAAGCCTATGAAATAGATAAAATCTTAAAAACTTTTGAGAATAGCAATCCTAACAACAGCGACTTCGATAAACTTTTGGGCGATTTAAAAGCTCAAATAAACTTGCTTTTTATCGCTTTAAAAAAAGAAATCACCTAATTTATATTGTAGAGTTTTAATTTATTATAAAGGGTTTTTCTGGTAATCTTAAGCAATTTTGCCGCTTCGGATTTATTATTATGTGTTTTGGACAAAGCGTGAATGATGGTTTCTTTTTCGGTATCAGGCAACGAAAAATTACTACTGGTTTGTTGCTGATTTTGTGTTTGAAAAAACTCGGCAGGCAAAACATCGCTTTCAATATAATCCCCTTTAGACAAAAGAGTAGCTCTCTTAACACAATTCTGCAATTCACGTAAATTACCTGGCCAGTTGTATTTTTGAAAAATAGCAATGACTTCCAATGAAAATCCGATGATGTTTTTGCTTAATTGTTCATTGGCTTTTTCTAAAAAATAATCGGCAAAAACCATCAAATCCTCACCTCTGTCAACCAATGAAGGCGAATGAATGGAAAACTCATTGATCCTATGGTACAAGTCTTCTCTAAAATTTCCATTTTTTACAGCTTCTCTAAGATCTTCATTGGTAGCGGTGATTATCCGTATATCTACATTAATTTCTTTATTACTCCCAACGGGTTTTATTTTTCGTTCTTGGAGCGCTCGCAATAATTGTATTTGATTTTCGTATGAAAGATTCCCAATTTCATCTAAAAAAAGAGTTCCTTTATTGGCCGCTTCAAAATAGCCCGTTTTATCACCAATGGCACCCGTAAAAGAACCTTTTAAATGTCCGAAAAACTCACTTGCTGCTAATTCTTTAGGAATTGCACCACAATCTACCGCAATAAAATTATTGTGACTTCTATTACTTTGTTGATGAATGCTCTTGGCAATTATTTCCTTTCCTGTACCGCTTTCTCCAATAATTAAAACCGACATATCGGTAGGGCTCACCAACTGAATATGGTCTAATAATTTTTTAGAAGTTACAGAAATCCCTTTAACAAATTCATTCTCTGAATTGGATTGCTTTACGACAATTTTTTTATCAACAGCAGAAACATCAGTTTGTGGTTTCTGCAACGCATTCGTAATTACCAATAAAACTTCGTCGGGATTAAAAGGTTTTGAAATGTAATCATCTGCACCATTTTTCATTGCTTTCACGGCAGTATTCACATCAGAATAGCCGGTCATAAGGATTACGGGAATTTCGGGAAATGCCAATTTAAATTCGGTCATAAGCTTAATCCCATCAGAATCTGGTAAACGAATGTCCATTAAAATCAAGTCAAATGATTTTTGTTGGATTGTTAATTTAGCTTCTGCGGCCGAAAAAGCAATGTTCACTTCGTACTCTTTCTTTATTAGAAATTTCTCTAATAATTTGCAAAATGAAATATCGTCTTCTATTAGTAATATCTTAGACATCTGTATCGAGGGACTTTCCACTAAAATAATATTAATAAACTTGTATTTTCATAAAATTATGCAAAAAAAAGAGATTGCTATAAAAACAATCTCTTTTCTGCCAAAACATAAATATAATTCCCCAATTATTATTTTCATCAGTTACCATAGGCACCTGTTACTACAGTAGCCTACATTTGGTATTTAACTGATAATTCTATTTTGTACTCAATTTTAAATACGTTTTTAAGCTTTGAATAAGGGAATCTTTAGATGTAAAACAATTTGGTTCTTTTGGCTTTTCCGTACAATTTTCTGATTGGAGAAATTAAAATTTGGTTTAATTTCTTAGATCAAAAGTGGTATTCAGAGTACCAAAAGTGCAAAATATTATAAAATGTTATCTCAGAAACCGTTCCGATATCAGGCTCAAAACGATTACCTATTTTTTAATCCAAGTTCCATCTGCATTTGCATACAACGAACCAACTTTGTCACCAACGGTAACCTCAAGTTTGTATTCTCCTTTTTGGTTTTTGTATGCTTTAGAAAGTACTCCTTCTGGATAAGCTTTTTTAAGAGCATCGGTAACAGGAGCTGGTACTTCTTCTAATTTAATTTCGATATAATCATCCTGAATAGAAATTGTTGTAATGATTGTTTTTAAAACTGGAGAAGTTGAAGCAAATGAAGTCAAACTTCCCAAAACGATTGCGGCTGATAAAAATAATTTTTTCATAGTTTGTTTATTTAAAATTTATTTATTGATTTTTTTAGCGGTAGAAATAAGGTTATTTTGTAATCCAAGTCCCATCAGCATTGGCAAAAACACTGCTGCTTTTATCCCCTATTACGATATCTAATTTGTATTCGGATTTCTCGTTTTTGTAAGCTTTAGCAATTACTGCATCTGGATGTGCTTTTTTTAGAGACTCTACGACTGCGCTTGGCAATTCAGTGATTTTAATTTCTGTAAATTCTTCTTCGATAGAAATACTTTTTACGATAGTATTTGATGTTGGTACTGTTGTAGCAAATAAACTTAGACTTCCTAAAACAATTGCAGCTGATAAAAATAAATTTTTCATGATGTGTGATTTTAATTATTTAATTTGTTGTTTACGCTTTAGATCATGAAAATACTGTGCCATAATCCAAAAAAACATCTTCTTGCTACAAAACCCTTGTTTTTAAAGTACTTACACGAAACTATTCAAATTTAATGCGGTAATAAAATGTGTAATTCCCAGAAACAGTGTGTAAAAAAGATACACAATTACTGTTTACTTCAAACCAATTTACAGCTTACCAATTCATAGATTTCTCATACATTTGAGTCTATTTTTACATAACGATATTGTTATTGTAATCCAAAAAACAAAAAACCCCAACAGTTTTTAGACAAACTGTTGGGGTCAAATGGTAAAAAAAGCTGTCAAAAATGACAGCCTTTACAATTATTCTGGATCATTCATTTTAAAACTTTCCATAAAAGCAGTAGTGTAATCACCTTCTATATATTTAGGATCATCCATCAACTGTCTGTGAAATGGTATTGTTGTTTTGATACCTTCGATTATGAATTCATCTAATGCTCTTCTCATTTTACTAATGGCCTCTTCACGTGTTTGAGCGGTAGTAATTAATTTAGCTATCATCGAATCATAATTAGGCGGAATAGTATATCCTGAATACACATGAGTATCAAGACGTACCCCATGACCACCTGGCATATGCAAAGTAGTGATTTTTCCTGGCGAAGGTCTGAAATCATTATAAGGATCTTCGGCATTAATACGACATTCGATAGCATGCAATTGCGGCATATAGTTTCTTCCTGAAATTGGCACACCAGCAGCAACTAATATTTGCTCGCGAATTAAATCGTAATCAACAACTTGTTCTGTAATTGGGTGTTCTACTTGGATACGAGTATTCATCTCCATAAAGTAGAAATTTCTGTGCTTGTCAACCAAAAACTCTACAGTACCAGCACCTTCGTACTTGATAAATTCAGCAGCTTTAACAGCTGCTTCTCCCATTTTATTACGCAATTCATCTGTCATAAAAGGAGAAGGAGTTTCTTCTGTCAATTTTTGATGACGACGTTGTACTGAACAATCTCTTTCAGAAAGATGGCAAGCTTTACCATAAGCATCTCCAACAACTTGAATTTCGATATGACGTGGCTCCTCGATTAATTTTTCCATGTACATCCCATCATTTCCGAAAGCTGCAGCAGCTTCCTGACGAGCACTTTCCCAAGCTTTCAAGAGGTCTTCTTCTTTCCAGATTGCTCTCATTCCTTTACCTCCACCACCAGCGGTAGCTTTCATCATTACTGGATATCCTATTCTTGCTGCAGTTTCTTTAGCATCTTCATATGATTCTAAAATTCCTTCAGATCCTGGCACACAAGGTACACCTGCTTCAATCATGGTTGCTTTTGCAGATGCTTTGTCTCCCATTCTATCAATCATTTCTGGAGACGCTCCAATAAATTTGATATTATGCTCTTGACAAATTTTAGAAAACTTTGCGTTTTCAGATAAGAAACCATAACCTGGGTGAATTGCATCTGCATTTGTAATTTCGGCAGCAGCAATAATATTAGACATCTTTAAGTAAGACAAATTACTTGGTGCAGGTCCAATACAAACAGCTTCATCAGCAAACTTTACATGTAAGCTTTCCGCATCAGCAGTAGAGTAAACGGCTACAGTTTTAATGCCCATTTCTCTACATGTTCTAATGACACGAAGAGCTATCTCTCCTCTATTTGCAATTAATATTTTTTTAAACATATTTTTTCAATTAGATAATTAGGTAATTTTAACAATCAGAAATTAGTCTTCGAATTGAATTGAATCAAATCTGTGATCTAAAATCTATAATCTAAAATCTAAAATTATGATGGATCTACTAAGAATAAAGGTTGGTCAAACTCTACTGGAGACATATCATCTACTAATACTTTTACGATTTTACCAGACACTTCTGATTCTATTTCGTTAAATAATTTCATAGCTTCAATTACACAAAGTACATCTCCTTTAGCAATAGATTTACCAACTTCTACAAACATTGGTTTGTCTGGAGCAGGTTTTCTATAAAAAGTACCAATGATTGGTGATTTTATTGTGATATAATTATTTTTTTCTACTGGTTCAGCAGCTGGAGTTGTCGCAACTGGAATAACTTGTTGTGGAGCTACTGCTTGAGGAAGTGCGGTTTGAACAGGCAACTGTTGTACATAAGTAGCTTCAGTAACATTTCCTTCTAGTGTGGTTCTAATGGTGATTTTAACATCATCCATTTCTAATTTTACTTCTGCAACACCTGAATTTGCTACAAATTTAATTAGATTTTGAATTTCTTTTAAATCCATAATTATTTCTTTTTAGTTTTATTTATTTTTTATCGTAAGCCCATTTTAGGTAAATAGATCCCCAAGTAAACCCTCCTCCAAAAGCTGCAAATATAATGGTATCGCCTTTTTTGAAAAGGTGCTCAAAATCATATAATACTAATGGTAAAGTAGCAGAAGTGGTATTACCATATCTCTCAATATTCATCAGTACTTTTTCGTCTTCAAGATTCATTCTGTGTGCTGTAGCATCAATAATACGCTTATTGGCTTGATGCGGAACTAACCAATTTACATCTTCATTAGTTAAATTGTTTCTTTTTAGAATCAACTCACTTGCATCTGCCATATTGGTAACCGCATATTTAAAAACAGTTTTACCGTCCTGAATGATATTATGTTGGTTATCGTTTACCGTTTGTAAACTTGTTGGCAATAGTGAACCACCAGCAGGGATTTTCAAGAAATCACGTCCTACACTGTCGCTTCTCAAATATTCGTCTTGCAATCCGTATCCTTCGTAATTAGGTTCAAACAATACAGCTCCTGCTCCATCTCCAAAAATTATACAAGTAGATCTGTCTTTATAATCTACTATTGATGACATTTTATCAGCACCTATAAGTAATACTTTTTTATACCTACCTGACTGAATGTAAGCTGCAGCTGTTGACATTCCGTAAAGAAAGCTCGAACAAGCAGCTTGCAAATCGTATGCAAATGCATTTGTAGCTCCTATAGAGGAAGCAACATGGGCTCCAGTTGCAGCTACTGGCATGTCTGCAGTTGCAGTTGCCATTAAAACTAAGTCTATTTCAAGAGGGTCAATTTTTGATTTAGCAATTAAATCTTCGGCTGCTTTTATAGCTAGAAATGAAGTTCCTTTATCAGTATCTTTTAGTATTCTTCGCTCTTTAATTCCGGTGCGTGTAGTTATCCATTCATCATTCGTATCTACCATCGTTTCTAATACTTTGTTCGAAAGGACAAAGTCTGGAACATAACCACCAACTGCTGTAATTGCGGCTGTAATTGTACTCATTATATGCGATTATTTATTGCAAATGATAACACTTGCAAAATTTTTAAAAAAGTCTCTAAAATTACAATAAAAAAACCAAACTAATCGGGTTAAGTTTTTCTAATTTGGGGAAAAAGTATAAACAACAAAAAAAACTCTCACCAAGTGAGAGTTCAAGTATTATTTACAAAAACGTATTACGCAAGAGTTACCTCTGATTTATCGATAACAACTTGTCCTCTGTAGTACATTTTACCTTCATGCCAGTAAGCTCTGTGGTATAAATGCGCCTCTCCAGTAATAGGACATGTAGCGATTTGAGCTACAGTAGCTTTGTAATGTGTTCTTCTTTTGTCTCTTCTTGTTTTCGAGGTTTTTCTCTTAGGATGTGCCATTTTACTATATTATTTATCCGTTAATAGTTGCTTTAATTTGTCCCAACGTGGGTCTATATTCTCTTCTTCTTTTTTCTCTTTCTTTTGCTCTTTAATTGTCAGTTCTTTCAGTTTCGTCAAAGCTTCTGTATTTAAAGTCCCATCCTTTATACCCGGATGAATTCTCCTAGTTGGAACCGAGAGTACAATCATCTCATAAATATATTGAGCAATGTCTATCTCAAATTCTCCAAAAGGGAGTATCAGCAATTCTTCATTATCATTATTAAAAGTCTCTCCAAATCTAACAATTAGTTTCAATTTCCCTTTTATAGGCAAATCAAAATCTTCACTTGTAAGATCACAAGGCACATTTATAGTTCCCTGATGTTTAAAACTTATCTCTAGCAAATTGCTTTTCTTGTCTAAAACTACATTTACTTTGATATCTGAATTTTGAAATTCATTATAATCAAAGATTTCAAAGAACTCATTATTTATTTGATAATCAAATTTATGTTTCCCAAGCTTCAATCCTACGAAAGGAATTGTATATTCTTTTGTCTGTTTCATTTCAACAACAATTTGCCCTAAACTTCGGGAGTGCAAAGATATAAAATAAATATAAATCTAATAATGTTATTCACCTTTTTTTGTTTATAACTGTTTTTCTTTTGTTTTTAAAGGCTTTTGACTAATTTCTGCATGTTGATTTCTTGCATTATACACATCAATCGCTAGATAAACAGCTTCTTTAAACGAATTATGATCGGCTTTATTCATCCCTGCAATATCATAAGCAGTACCATGATCTGGTGAAGTTCTTACCTTGTTAAGTCCCGCAGTATAGTTTACTCCATTCCCAAAAGACAAAGTTTTAAAAGGAATTAAACCTTGATCGTGATAAGTTGCAATTATTGCATCGTATTTTTCATATTGATTACTTCCAAAAAAACCATCCGCTGGAAAAGGGCCAAACACCAATGTCCCATTGTCAAATATCTTTTTCAGTGTGGGTCTTATAATAGTATCATCTTCGTTGCCTATTACGCCACCATCTCCGCAATGCGGATTCAATCCAAGAACTGCAATTTTAGGCTTTGTAATACCAAAATCTTGAATCAAAGTTTGGTTGATTGTCTCGATTTTTTTTACAATTAACTCTTCTGTCAAATGAGAAGCAACTTCATTGATAGGGATATGATCGGTTAACAATCCTACTCTCAAACTATCTTGCACCATCAACATCAAGGCGTCGCCTTCTAATTCTTGGTTCAAATAATCGGTATGTCCTGGAAACTTAAACTCCTCCGACTGAATATTATATTTGTTTATTGGAGCAGTAACCAATACGTCTATTTCTTCATTTTGCAATGCTTTGGTAGCAGCTACAAATGATTTGATAGCATATTGCCCTACTTTATCGTCATTTGTACCCAAATTCAAATCAACTCCTTCTCTCCAAAGATTAAAAACATTGACTTTACCAATAACTATTTGATCCAAACGATCTATCCCGTGTAACGGAATGGTCGATTCAAAACTTTTTCGGATAAACGATAATATCTTTACATTGGCAAAAATAACGGGAGTACATAATTCTAGCATACGATTGTCTTCGAATGTTTTTAGAATTACTTCGCTTCCAATACCGTTCAGATCTCCTACTGAAATTCCTACGATTATATTTTCTGCTTTTTTCATAATGCGCTCTAGTTATTTATTGCTAATTTTGATGTGCAAATTTAGTAAAATAAAATAAGAAATGTTTACAGGAATCATTGAAACACTTGGTATTGTCCAAGAAGTTAAAAAAGAACAAGATAATATACACATCACTATAGACTCTGAATTAACAACCGAACTAAAAATTGACCAAAGCGTTGCTCATAACGGTATATGCCTAACTGTTGTTGCTATTAGCGGAAATCATTACACCGTTACAGCTATTGGAGAAACCATCAAAAAAACCAACATTGGAGATTGGCTAGTTGGAGATCAGGTAAATTTAGAGAGAGCTATGAAATTAGGAGATCGATTAGACGGACACATTGTACAAGGCCACGTAGATCAAACCGGAACTTGCATCTCAGTTGAAGAAACTAACGGAAGTTGGTTTTATACTTTTGAATATGATGCCAACCTAAATAATATCACTATCGAAAAAGGATCGATAACCGTAAATGGTGTAAGCTTGACCGTTGTAGGTTCGGGTACCAACACTTTTAGTGTTGCCATTATTCCTTATACTTATGAACACACTAATTTTCATTCGTTTACGGTAGGCACTAAAATAAACTTAGAATTTGATGTGATTGGAAAGTATGTTTCTCGCCTTTATTCGAATAAATAAAAACAAACCTCAACAACTATAAATTTGTTATTGAGGTTTGAATTGACCGCAAAGTTTACAAAACAACTAAACTTTGCGGTTTATTTTTGACATTAATCTGCTTAAAACTTAAACGAAATTCCCAAAACACCATTAATCCCGATGTTAGGTATTCCGTCGTTTTTTAAACGAGACAAATGAGGAATATAGGTCTTATTCAATAAATTATTCCCATTCAAATTAATATCAAATGCAGTTTTGCCTAACTTTACTTTTCCACCAAAACCCATATTCAATAAGGTGTAACCATCCGAAGCAACCTCATATTCACTTACATTATTTTGACTAAAAGTAGAAGTAACATTCAATGTTGCAAAACCAGCTTCTAACCATTTCCCAATCCCAAAATCAGTTTTAATGGTGTTACTCCAATTATTTGCTGGTATTTGAGGCAAATAACCCCCATCTTGCAATTTACCAGTTACGATTTCAAAATTGGTTTCAAAATGCAACCAATCTAACGGATGCGGATGAATGTGTAACGCAATTTCTCCTCCGTACAATTTGGCATCATTCTGCATATAATTATACACTTGAACCTCATCGATAACGTCATCCGTTGGCGCCGCAAAAATATAATCGCCAATATGGTTGTAAAATCCGCTTACACTAAATTCAAAATGGCTTGACTTGTACTCTAGATCTAAATCTGTTTGCAAATTTTGTTCTGTCTTCAAATCAGGATTACCTACTTCGTATCTAAAAGTTCCTTCATGAACTCCATTAGAAGTCAATTCTGCCAAATTTGGAGCTCTAAACCCTGACGCAACATTCAATCGGGCAATTAAATTTGTTGCCAAATTGGTTTTGTATCCCAACGATGCATTAAAGCTATCATACTTTTTATCAAGCGCAGCAAAATAGCCTTCTTCACCAACTATTCCATATTCATCAGAACTTAAATGTCTATAATCATAACGGATTCCGGCTTGCAATGAACTTTTACCCCATTCGTAAATTCCAGTACCAAAAACCCCAAAATCGTTTGTAATAGCATCGGGGATCAAAAATTCTTCTCCTAAATTTTTATTATCCTGCGACATACCCTGAATACCAACTATCGTTTCTAACTTACCTATCTTAGGCAAATAATACTTTACATTATAATCAAATGTGTTCAAAATCATATGTAAAACAGCGACATCACTATCTTCAAATTCATTTCGGTCGTTTCGAATATACCCTAAATTCATGTCCAGTTTTGAATGGTTAAAAAACAAAGTATTATTCAGCGAAAGCAAATGATTGTAAACACCCTGTTTAGGATAAGTTGTTTTCTTTGTTAATGTCTGCTCTGCAATCCCTTCTTCAGGAATTCCAAGATCCAGATTATTATAGTTGTATCGTAACACACTAGAGAACTTTGTATTGCTATATCCAATTCCTGCTTTGAAATCCATTTCTTGAAAACGCGTATTGGTTATGCGATCGCCATCTGGAATTTTATAATCGGATTGCGTATTGTAAGCTCCTCGAATCAGGTATTTCCAATTATCTGTTGAAGTTTTTAAACCCAAAGTAGTACTACTGCCCAGTGTGTTTGAAAAATAACGTTGTCCGAAATCACCTTGAAAAGTATTGGCTGTAGCAAATTTTTCGGGATTAAAAAACAAAACACCTCCCAATGCATCAGAACCATACAACAAAGAAGCGGGGCCTTTGATAACTTCGACATTCTCAACACCTGAATCATTTAATCCCAATCCGTGTTCCGCACCAAATTGCTGGTTCTCTAAACGAACCCCTTGACTATAAACCAAAACCCTATTCCCACTCAACCCTCGAATTACGGGTTTTCCTATTGAGGTTCCAGTAGAAATTTGCGAAACTCCAGGAATGGTAGTCAACCCTTCTATCAAAGTTGCACTTCCTTTTTCTTGCATAGATTTGATACTTTCCTTATCAATCTTCATTACATTTTGAGATTGTAATTTGGAAAAAGGTGTTGACACCACAACCTCATCCATCTGAAAGAGCATTTCTTTCAAAATTACATCTAAGGTTTGAGTATCTTGAATTTTAGAAATTTTTTGGGTTTGAGTGGCAAAGCCAATATACGTAAAGACCAAGGTTACATTTCCTTTTGGAAGACCTGTTATAGAATAGAACCCATTCTCATCAGTTTTTACAGATTTATGAGTATCCGATGCATCAACCGTAACTCCTATTAAAGGATTATTATTTGAATCAGTTACTTTACCCGAGATTGTATTTTGTGCTTGTAAAAAATTACTAAGCCCTAGCAATAGAGCCAATATATATTTTTTCATTATAATAATTGTATTTCTCCTGTTCAAAATTGATCAGAAGTGATTTGGTAAATAATTAAGTAACCAATAAAATTTCCTTATAGAAAATCATCGGCAATAAATTTATTTCAAAGCAAAATAACCCAAATATTAGGTCATTAAATACAATTTGGAGGCCCTCGATGAGAGTACAAACTACCAGAAAACGATATAACAGTTTCCTGATTTGTAAAGAAGTAAGGAATAGCATAATTCCCTACAAAGAATGTATAGGAATAATGTGTTGGAGAGATAAAACTACTAAAACCAAATTGACAAACATAACAATGATCTAAATTGTGATGTTGATGCGTAAACTCGGCTTTAGAATTATAAGTATGATGACATTCTTTTCTGGAAAACTGTTCCTGTAAATGCGCAATACTATCAATAGATTGAAACACTATTGAAAACAATATTGTTACAATCAGAGAAATATTTATGAACTGCCTTCTTTTCATCGGTGCAAAGGTAATAAAACAAAAAAACTACAACCGTTTAAAGTTGTAGTTTTTGCAATTTTAAAACACAATATGGAATTACACCAAATTTGAAGCAATTAAATATTCTGCAATTTGAATTGTATTGGTTGCAGCTCCTTTTCTCAAATTATCTGCAACAATCCACATATTCAAAGTATTATCCTGGCTTTCGTCACGGCGAATACGACCTACGAAAACTTCGTTTTTACCCTCAGCATAACGAGGCATTGGGTATGTAAATGTGTCTAAATTATCTTGTACAACAATTCCATCTGTTTGACTTAGGATTGTTCTTACCTCATTTACATCAAAATCATTACTAAACTCGACATTTACTGCCTCACTATGCCCTCCAACAACTGGAACACGAACAGCAGTCGCAGTAACTTTGATACTATCATCACTTAATATTTTTTTGGTTTCTTTAACCAATTTCATCTCTTCTTTTGTGTATCCATTATCCTCAAAAACATCACATTGCGGAATACAGTTTCTGTTGATTTTATATTTGTAAACCATATCCCCCTCGATTCCTGCCACTTCGTTTTCGAATTGCTGAACCGCTTTTACACCAGTTCCTGTAATAGATTGATATGTAGAAACGATTACACGTTTTACATTGTATTTTTTATGTAATGGAGCCAATGCCAAGACCATTTGAATAGTCGAGCAGTTTGGATTAGCAATAATTTTGTCTTCTTTGGTCAACTGACTTGCATTGATTTCTGGAACCACCAATTTTTTAGTTGGATCCATTCTCCAAGCCGATGAATTATCGATTACTGTAGTTCCAGCTTCCGCAAATTTTGGTGCCCAATCTAATGAAGTTTGCCCTCCAGCAGAAAATAATGCGATATCTGCTTTCAAATCGACTGCAGTTTGTAAACCAACCACTTTATATTTTTTTCCTTGAAATTCGATTTCTTTTCCAACTGATTTTTCTGAAGCTACAGGTATTAATTCGGTTACAGGGAAATTTCTCTCTGCCAAAACTTTCAACATGATCTCGCCAACCATTCCGGTAGCTCCTACAACTGCTATTCTCATCGTATATATTTTTATTATGTAATTTTAATTTTGAGCTACAAAAGTAAATAATATTAAAACGATAACAAGGGGGTTAACAAAAATTAACAAATTGTTACAAATTAAACAAAATAAAAGAACCACCCTTTTAGAGAGTGGTTTAGTTAGAATATATAAGTGTAGCGGTATCTTTTTAAGATGATGTGTTACTCAGATTTTAAGAATGCTTTTCTTTAATTTTCTAAATCCTACTTATAATTAAGACTACTTTTTAAGTAAATCTCTAATTTCTGTAAGCAATTCTTCCTGAGTAGGACCTACCGGAGCTGCTGGAACTTCTGCTTCTTTCTTTTTCGTTTTTTCGTAAGCTTTTAGAACTACAAAAATACAGAAACCAATAATTACAAAATCAAATACAGTCTGGATAAAAGAGCCATAATTCAAAGCTACTTCTGCTACTGCTGGTGTTTTTTCAACCCCATTTTCCATAACAGCTGGAACACCATCCTGAAGAACTAACTTTAGATTTCTAAAATCTACTTTTCCTAACAAAATCCCAATCGGTGGCATTAAAATATCATTCGTAAATGAGGTAACAATTTTTCCAAATGCTCCCCCAACTATTACGGCTGTTGCCAAATTTACTATTTCGCCTTTCATCAAAAAGGCTTTAAAATCGCTTACAAATCCCATAATGTATTGGTTTTTTTAATTAATCAATAAAGTAACGTATTACGAATATAATTCTTTTTTGAAAACTGTGTGTCATTTATTCTCTATAAAAAACACGTTTTACACGTTGCGAAATACTGGTCAGAATTTCATAAGGAATAGTTTTTAGTTGCTCTGCCATATGAGTTACCGTTGGGCTTTCGCCAAAGATGATAACAGCATCACCTTCACGACAATCTATTTCGGTAACATCTACCATCAACATATCCATACAAACACTCCCTAATATAGTCGCTTTTTTGTTTTTGATGCTAACATACCCAACACCATTACCCCAATGTCTGGATATACCGTCGGCATAACCAATAGGAATCGTAGCAATTCTGGATTCTCTTTCAGCTCGGAATCTTCTACCATAACCTACACTCTCCTCTTTTTGAATAACTCGGATTTGAGAAATAATCGATTTCAATGTAGTTACATTTTCAAGATATTTTTGTTCCTCGGGATCATTTGAGACACCATAAAGACCAATTCCCAAACGCACCATATCATATTGCGCTTGAGTATAATTACTAATTCCGGAAGTATTGAGAATATGGCGGATCGGATTTATTTTTAATTCGGATATTAGTTTAGATGATAATTTTTCAAATAACTCTATTTGATATAAGGCAAAATCTTTTTGTTCCAAATCATCACTTGTGGCCAAATGTGATAAAATACTTTTTACTTTCACAGTAGAATTCCCTTTCAGAGTAGCTATCAAATCCTCTATTGTATTTGCCTCAAACCCCAATCGATGCATCCCTGTATCTAATTTGATATGAATCGGAAATTCTCTTAGCCTTTTTTGTTCGGCAATTTTCAAAAAGGCATTCAATCCTTTCAAACTATAAATTTCGGGTTCCAATTGATGCTGAATAATAGCCAAGAAACTAGTATTCTCGGGATTCAAAACCATAATCGGCAAATTGATTCCCGCCGCCCTAAGTGAAATTCCTTCATCGGCAAAAGCCACACCCAAATAATCAGCTTTAAGATGCTCTAATAATTTAGCAACTTCAAACCCTCCACTTCCGTAACTAAAAGCTTTTACCATGGCCATCATTTTGGTATTAGCATTTAGTTTCGATTTAAAAAAATTGTAATTATGACTGATCGCATTTAGATTAACCTCTAAAACCGTTTCATGTGTTTTTTCGGCCAATGAAGCTACTATATCTTCAAATTGAAATGAACGTGCTCCTTTGATTAGAATGGTTTCATTTTCAAAATTTAACAATTCCAATTGCTGTAAAAATTCATTGGTGTTTTTGAAAAAAAGAGCATTGGGAAGTTTTGTCTCTAAAGTTGCAATCGTTTCGCCAATTCCTATAAAACGATTGATTTTATTAGAAATAATTAATTCTGAAACTTTAAAATACAATTCTTTGTTTGACAATCCGCTTTGAAAAATATCCGAAAGTATTACTGTTTTTTTCTGATGTTGTTTTTGATTTTCTAGAAAGTCCAAAGCAATTTTCAACGATTGAAAATCGGAACTATAACTATCATCTATCAAACTACAATTATTGATTCCTTTTTTGACTTGCAAACGCATTTCTATCGGATATAGCAATTCTATTCGGTTCTGAATCGTTTTGGAATCGTATTCTAAATACAATAAAACCAAAAGACAGGAAATCACGTTTTCTATCGAAGCATCGTCTACAAAAGGAATTGTTAGTAGCGAAACCGCACTATTATAGGTGTATTCGATAGTTGTAGTATGGCTTGTACTTTCTTTTTTAGAAACAAAAACACTAGCAGTTATATCTTCAAATGACCATGAAATAGCTTTCGTTTCGGGAAGAATAAATTGTTCTACAGCTTTGTTTTTTTTATAAATTACTACTTCGGAACGATAAAAAAGGAGCATTTTTTCCTTAATTTTTCGTTCTAAATTATCGAAACCTTCATCATGTGCAGAGCCTATACTGGTAAGAACTCCAATGGTTGGTCTAATAATTTCTTCGAGCTTATCCATTTCAAAAATAGTCGAAATTCCGGCTTCAAAAATCCCGAGATTATGTTGCTCATTTATAGCCATAACCGATAACGGAACACCCACCTGAGAATTATAACTTTTGGGGCTTCGAATAACATTATAATCTGGACTCAAAAGAAAATTAAGCCATTCTTTTACAGTTGTTTTCCCGTTGCTACCTGTTAGACCTATAATTGGAAACGAAAACAAACTACGATAATAGGCCGCTATCTTTTGCAAAGCTTCTAAAGTATTGGGAACAATCAAAAAATTAGCTTTGTCTTGAAAACCATCGGGAATATAATTGACAACAAAATTCCGAACCCCATTTTCTATTAAATCCTTTATATAATTATGAGCATTATTATTAGCTCCAACCAAAGCAAAAAAAAGCGTTTTGCTGTTGTTTTGTAAAGATCGACTATCAATCGAAATGGTTTCTAAAACCTCCTCATGAGGATTCTCACTCCATTTCGAATCCAGAATGCTTTCGATATTTTGGGTGTTTAATTTCAACTTTATCCTTTGTTGTTAGTTTTTGAAATCTCCTCGTCTTGATCCTCTTTTCGCATAGCATGGTAATAGGCTGCCCGACTCAATGGTTCGTACTCTTCGGTTTCACCAAGCATAACAAGTTTATCATTATTGTTTTTACGAAAACTATAATGCGCCAGATTTCCAGTTCGGGTACATACTGCATGGACTTTAGTTACATATTCGGCTGTAGCCATAAGTGCAGGCATTGGCCCAAAAGGATTCCCTTTAAAATCCATATCCAAACCAGCCACGATTACACGAATTCCTTGATTTGCCAAATCATTACAAACTGTAACAATTTCATCATCAAAAAACTGAGCTTCATCAATTCCTACCACATCACAGCCTAATGCCAAAATAGCAATGTTTGCTGCAGCGGGAACTGGAGTCGAACGAATTTCGTTGCTATCATGCGAAACCACTTTTTCGTCATGATAACGAGTATCAATTGCAGGTTTAAAAATCTCTACTCTTTGTTTGGCAAATTGAGCTCGTTTTAGTCGTCGAATGAGTTCTTCGGTTTTTCCTGAAAACATGGAACCGCAAATAACTTCAATCCACCCAAATTGTTCTTTATGATTTACTGTGTTTTCGAGAAACATTTTGTATTTTTCTACCTTAAAAGATGAATAGTTTTTATTACTTTGTAATTGTAATAAATCGATTGGGTAAATAGCTTTTTTACCTTGTTTCAAAAGTAGCTATTTTTTATCAATTCAGAAATTCGAGAAGTTATATTTCGATAAATAAAAATGCCAAAAGCATAACCTATTCCATCTTTATTACAAACTAAAAACTATATATTACACAAAGCTATATTCATTATAATTTCAAAAATTATGAAAAAAAAATTGGAAGCCGATTTAATCAGCATTGCTCATAGAATTTTACAACTAAAAAATAAATCAGATATCAATCAACTTTATTTGGAAACCCAAAAATTATATGAAAAATTAGCTGTTTTACGATTTGTTGAAGAACATTTTGAAGAAGCAAAACCAACTATTGGTCAAACTGAAGTTATTGAAAAAATAGATGCTTTTTTTGAAATCCCTTTAGTTACAGCTATTGAAACTATAACAGAAGAAACACCTATTGTTACCGAAATAATAGCCAATGAAACTCCTGTAATTGAAGAAATTTCACAACCCCTAATCACTTCTGAAAATACAGAAGTTGTTGAAGAGCCAGATGTGGTTTCCGAAACAACACCAATTACCAATGAAGAATCGGCAATTATTTCTGAGAAAATAGCATTCGAACCTATTGTAGAAGCAATTGAAACTGTATCAGCAGAACCTGAATTCCAAAAAAAGAAAGAGGCAGTACAAATCTCTTTTGATGATTTACTAGGTGGCAAATACACCGATCCTCAATTTGTTAAAGTGAGTCCGTCAGACAAAAAACTGGAATCCGAGAGCGTAACACCAATTCCTTCTTTTGAAATCCAAAAAGAAAACACTACAGTATCACCAACTACTGCATTTGCAAAAGAAGAGTCTAAAACCATAACGCTAAATGATAAATTGGCCAAAGAAATAGCTATTGGTTTAAATGACCGAATTGCATTTGTAAAACATTTATTTGGCGGAAGCAACGAAGATTACAACCGTGTAGTAAGCCAACTTATCACTTTTGATAATTATCCAGAAACCAAAGCATTTATCGATCAAATGGTAAAGCCTGACTACAATAATTGGGAAGGAAAAGAAGATTACGAACACCGTTTTATGGAAATCATTGAGAAAAAATTCCTAGCTTTTTAAATTAACCTTTCATTACAAAATCTTTCATAAAGCATAAAAATGTCAAAACTTTACATTGTTCCAACTCCAATTGGGAATCTCGAAGATATGACTTTTAGAGCCATTCGAGTTCTAAAAGAAGTCGATTTGATTTTGGCCGAAGATACTCGCACCAGCGGAAAATTGTTGAAGCATTTTGAGATTGGCACACATATGTACAGCCATCATATGCACAACGAACACAAAACAACCGAAAGTTTAATTGCGCGATTAAAAGCTGGAGAAACTATTGCATTAATCTCGGATGCAGGAACACCAGCTATTTCGGATCCGGGATTTTTATTGACCCGAGCTTGTATCGAAAACGGAATTGCCGTAGAATGCCTGCCTGGAGCAACTGCTTTTGTACCAGCTCTTGTAAATAGCGGTTTACCAAACGACAAATTTGTTTTTGAAGGTTTTTTGCCTGAAAAAAAAGGAAGACAAACACGCTACTTAGAGCTTGCCGAAGAAACTCGTACGATGATTTTGTATGTTTCGCCACATAAACTGGTTAAAACTTTGTCTGAATTTGTTACTTATTTTGGCGAAGACCGACAAATTTGTGTTTCCAGAGAATTATCCAAACTACACGAAGAAAATGTACGCGGAACGGCAAAAGAAGTTTTAGCTCATTTTGAAAAAAATGCTCCTCGTGGCGAAATTGTTGTTACAGTAGCTGGGAAAACGACAGTAAAAGAAGCCAAGAAAAATAAATTTTCAAAAGATAAAGAAGAAGAATAAACACGAATTTCACCTAATGTTGTCACATCGAGCGCAGTCGAGATGCCGGAATTGGTTCTCGACTGCGCTCGAACTGACAAACTAAATAAGACATTAAAAAATTAAATAATAATCATGAGCATTCAAGCATTTTTAGACAAACTAAAACAAAACCCAACACAAATTGCATTTCCAGAAACTATTGCCGTAATTGAAGAGAATTACGATTTTACCCCAACCGCTTTCACCAACGGAACCCAACATAACGAAGCAGGGCAAAACTCAGGTTCTTGCAAATTATTTGCTTTTGCCAAACTGCAAAATTTAAATAAGGAAGAAACTTTAGCTTGTTTTGGCGCTTTTTATTTTGAAGAAGTTTTGGGCGATCCAGAAGGAAACAACCACCAAAATATTAGAAATTTCATCAACTTAGGTTGGGATGGGATTCAATTTGATGGAGAAGCTTTGAAGTTGAAATAATTTTTTTTTAGACACAGATTGCACAAATTTTCACAGATTCCTTTTGTAAAATCTGTGTCGAATAAAATTAAAAAAAGACAATAAAATCTTTCCGCCTCAGCGTCTTTGCGGTTAATTTTTCACTTCTAATTCAACAAACGAAAAACTTTTTCCGCTAAACAATCCTTTGTCGGATAATTTTAAATCTGGAATTACCAATAAAGCCATAAAGGAAAGCGTCATAAAAGGCGCTTTTAATTGGCTTCCCAACTCCTTAGCCATCGCATCAATTTCTTGATATAACTTACCAGTTTCCCAACCATTTTTGTCGCTCATAATTCCAGCAACGGGCAAAGGCAATATTTTACTTTCGGAACCATTAACTGCGCATACCCCTCCTTTGTTTTCAATAATCAGATTCACTGCATTGCAGATTTCCTCATCCGAAGTTCCAACAACCACAATATTGTGACAATCATGAGCCACAGAACTGGCAATTGCACCTTTCTTTAACCCGAAATTTTTGATGAAAGCAACGGCAGGAGTTGTGTTTTCATAACGATTCACAACCGCCATTTTTAGAATATCATTTGTCGTGTCTGAAATAAGTTTGCCATCAACGATTTTTGATTTATGATGAATTTCATTTGTAATCAGTTGACCTTCTAATGCCTCGATAACTCTAATTTTAGAACCATCTCCTGAAAGACTAAAATCTTTTACTTTTTTAGAACTGATATTAAAATTATTAGGTGTTTCAAAAGGAGTGTGAGGCACAAAAGATTTTCCTTTTTCGGCTACCAATTGACCATTGATGTACGTCTGTAATACTTTAAAATCGATTAAATCTTCTACAACTATAAAATCGGCAGCATCATTTTCTTGCAGCAAACCAACATTCATTTTATAATGATGTATTGGATTTACACAAGCCGCTTGCAGGATTTTAAAAACATCAATTCCTTTGGTAACAGCACGAGCACAAAGCGTATTGATATGACCTACGATCAAATCATCGGGATGTTTGTCATCGGAACAAAACATCATATTTTCATAATTTTCCGGGAGTAAATCAATTAAGGCTTCGAAGTTTTTAGCCGCACTACCTTCGCGAATAATCACTTTCATTCCGAGTGCTAATTTTTCCTGCGCTTCTTCAAAAGTAAAACATTCGTGATCGGTAGAGATTCCAGCCGAAATGTATTTTTTGGCTTGTTCTCCTCTTAAACCTGGCGCATGTCCATCAACTGGTTTGTCGAAATGTTTAGCCCATTCAATCTTTTTCAACACTTCCTCGTCATCAAACAAAACTCCGGGATAATTCATCATTTCGGCCAGATAATGAATATCTGGAGAAGCCAATAATGTTGCTATTTCTTCCGAATCAATCACAGCTCCTGCTGTTTCAAAACCAGTAGCTGGCACACAAGATGGTGCCCCAAAATGAAATTTCAACGGTACTTTTTTACTATTCTCAATCATATAATAAACCCCAGCCGAACCTAGAACATTTGCAATTTCATGTGGATCCGAAATCGTCGCAACAGTTCCGTGAAGCACCGCAAGTTTTGCAAATTCTGAAGGTACGAGCATCGAACTTTCGATATGGATGTGAGCATCAATGAATCCCGGCAAAATATGTTGTTTAACCTTGTGGTCTTTCTCGATTATCGAAATAATTTTTCCGTTTTCGATAATGATTTCACCAGCATAAATACGACGATTTTGAATATCAACAATTTGTCCTTGAATTTGCATTTTGATTTGATTTAAAAATGACTATTCAAAAGTAGCAAAATTCATAGTGTCTTTTAGAATAGATATTGTTTAATATGAAAATCTATTTTTGATTTACTTTTTAGAATCTGCTAAATCTGCGTGCCTATTTTTCACACTGATTTAGCAGATCCGGCAGATTTTTAAAAAAAGCATGCCTTGATTGTTTTAATTTAAAAATGACTTTTCAGTATTTTAAACTAAATTTGTCATATCACACAAAATCAACATTCGTAAATCTCAATTCGTCATTAACTATGCGCTGGACCCTAAAATCAGAGCCTTCTGAAGAAAAAGTAAAAGAGTTGAAAGAAGCTTTGAATGTTGAAGAATTTATAGCAAAGTTACTCGTACAACGTGGTATTGAAACTTTTGAACAAGCCCGACAATTTTTCCGTCCAACTTTAGAAGATTTGCACGATCCGTATTTGATGAAAGATATGGATAAGGCTGTAAAACGAATAGAACTTGCCATAAAAAACAACGAAAACATCCTCGTTTTTGGCGATTATGATGTCGATGGAACGACAGCTGTTTCTCTGGTTTCTTCTTATCTCAAAAGTTATTATCCCAACGTTGCAACTTATATTCCAGATCGTTATGATGAAGGTTATGGCGTATCATTCAAAGGAATTGACTTTGCCGATGACAATGGTTTTTCGCTAATTATTGCGTTGGATTGTGGGATAAAATCGATCGATCATGTCGCTTACGCAAAAGAGAGAGACATCGATTTCATTATTTGTGATCACCACCGACCAGGAGAATTTCTGCCAGATGCCGTTGCTGTTCTCGATCCAAAAAGAGATGATTGTACCTATCCTTATGACGAATTGTGTGGCTGTGGTGTGGGTTTTAAATTGATTCAAGCCTTGGGGCAAAATCGAAATCAAACTATTGAAGATGTTGTTTCTTACTTGGATTTGGTCGCAACTGCTATTGCTGCCGATATTGTTCCGATAACAGGTGAAAATAGAGTTTTGGCCTATTTTGGATTGCAGGTTATAAATGCCGATCCCAGACCTGGAATAAAAGCTTTGGTACAACAAATAAAAAAGAAAACACTCGACATTACCGATGTTGTTTTTATCATAGCCCCCAGAATTAATGCTGCAGGACGCATCAAACACGGAAATCATGCGGTTGAATTGTTATCCGAATTTAATCTGGAACAAGCGCAACAATTTGCAGCTGATATTGAGCAATACAATTCGGATCGAAAAGATCTGGACAAACAAATCACAAAAGAAGCACTTGAACAAATCACAAAAAATCAAGAAGAACAAAAATTTACCACTGTTGTTTTTCAAGAAGATTGGCACAAAGGTGTCATAGGAATTGTAGCATCAAGATTAACAGAAACCTATTACAGGCCCACTTTGGTTTTTACAAAAAGTGGCGATAAATATGCGGCTTCAGCACGCTCTGTCAAAGGATTTGATGTGTATAATGCGCTCGACGCTTGTTCGGAACATTTGGAACAATTTGGTGGACACATGTATGCTGCTGGAATGACCTTGAAGGAAGAAAATTATATAGCGTTTAAAAATGCTTTTGAAAAAGTGGTGCAAGAAACCATTCATCCCGATATGCTAGTCCCAGAAATTTCGGTTGATGCCGAAATTAATTTAACCGATATTACTCCAAAGCTAATTCGGATTTTAAAACAATTTGAGCCCTTTGGCCCCCAAAACATGACACCTGTTTTTTTAACTAAAGATATCAAGGATACTGGATATGCACAAAAATTAGGCTCTAACGAAGAGCACTTGAAACTTTTTGTCCGTCAAAATAATTCGGAAGGAATGGCTGCAATTGGTTTTGGATTGGGAGCTAAAATAGATTTAACAACAAATAACAATCCGTTTGAAGCGGTGTATTGTATAGATGAAAACGAATGGAACGGTAAAACTTCTATTCAATTGCGATTGAAAGATATTAAATAAGAACTCGTTAGTGTAATTAGTTTTTGATGATAATTTTTCGTCAGTTCGAGTGATTTTCGAAAGAAAATCGTATCGAGAACAAGAAAAATTTCATTAAAAACGGTTCTCGATACATTTTTTGTTCCGTTTTACTGAACAAAAAACACTCGAACTGACGTTTTTAATAATTACACCCAACGGGTTAAATAAGAGAAGATGAGTAAAGTAAAAGATCCGTACGCAGCCTTGCGTTATAAAGAATTTAATTTGTTTTTATTGTTGCGTTTTGCAATGGTTTTTGCCTGGTCCATGCAATTTATTATAATCGAATGGGAAGTTTATAGTTTGACCAAGAGTGCTCTTTCTCTGGGAATAATTGGATTAATGGAAGTGATTCCAGCCGTAGGAATGGCGTTATTTGCTGGCCACATTGTCGATCAAAACGAAAAGAAAGGAATGCTCTTAAAATGTATTTTAGGCTTTTCGGTAATTAGTTTTGGATTATTTTTATTGACTTGGCCAAAAATTGTTAGCGGTTGGAATACCAATACCATTTTATATTCTATTTATTTTTTAGTTTTCTTAGGAGGGTTGGTTCGTTCTTTTCTTGGGCCAACAATATTTTCACTTTTGGCTTTAATTGTTCCTAAAAAAGTATATCCAAATGCGGCAACATGGAGCAGTTCGGTTTGGCAAATTGGATCGGTTATTGGGCCAGCAGTAGCGGGATTTTCAATCAATTGGATTGGTGTACACTGGTCGATGTGTTCTATTTTTGCCTGCTCTATTTTTGCCTTACTAGCCTTAACTCAAATTGAATCGAAACCCATTTTAAATCCAAAAATTGGAGAACCGGTACTCGATAGTTTAAAAGAAGGTGTGAAATTCGTATTTACTAATAAATCTATTTTAGGAGCTTTGACACTGGATATGGTAGCAGTTCTTTTTGGTGGAGCGGTTGCCTTATTACCGATTTTTGCTCAAGACATTTTAAAAGTAGGGCCAGAAGGTTTCGGAATTTTACGTGCAGCCCCTGCAGTTGGAGCTTTATTAACGATGTTTGTTTCGGCTCATATCCCGTTTTATAGAAACGCTGGAATCAAGTTATTAGCCGCTATTTTCGGATTTGGGGTTTGTATTATTGTATTTGGTCTTTCGCCTTGGTTTTGGCTATCTGTTTTTGCTTTGTTTATGAGTGGTGTAACCGATGGAATTTCGGTTGTGATTCGTCAAACCATTTTACAACTTAAAACGCCAGATCATATGCGAGGTCGAGTATCGGCAGTGAATTCGATATTTGTGGGATCCTCTAACGAGTTGGGCGCATTTGAAAGTGGATTGACAGCCAAATTAATGGGACCTGTTAGGGCCGTGGTTTTTGGTGGAAGTATGACTCTTTTGGTCGTGATTTTTACAGGAATCAAATTGCCTAGCTTTAGAAAACTAGATTTGCAAAAAGATTTAGAGGAACACGAAAGTCATAAGTAATAAAAAAAACGTTCAAAACACAAGGTAGATTTTGAACGTTTTTTTTTTAAAACTTTTTGATTTCAAAAGTTTCACCATCAAAAACACCGTAAGTAAAATAGGTAATCCAATCACCTAGATTAACATACTGGGCATTTTCTCCAACTGTTTTGATCATAGGTAAATGACGATGCCCAAAAACAAGATAATTGTAATGTTTGGTTTCTAGTTTTCTTTTCGAATAAAGAATCAACCATTCATTATCATCGCCAAGGAATTTCACATCTTCATCACCCGAAATCAATTTATTTTTTACCGATAAATACTGAGCTAGTCTCATTCCAATATCTGGATGTAACCAACGGTACAACCATTTTGAAAATGGGTTTGTGAATACTTTTTTCATTCGTTTATAGCCTTTGTCTCCAGGACCTTTGCCGTCACCATGACCGATAAGGAAAGTTTTCCCATTAAAAGTGTATTCTTGATTATCGTGAAATACAGGAATGTTCAGTTCTTTTTCGAAATAATCATTCATCCATAAATCGTGATTCCCTACGAAGAAATAAATTGGAATTCCACTGTCACGAATCTCAGCCAGTTTCCCCAAAACACGGACAAAACCTTTTGGGACAACGGTTTTATATTCGAACCAAAAATCGAATAAATCACCTAACAGGAAAATAGCTTCGGCATCTTTTTTTACTTCGTCGAGCCAAGCTACAAATTTTTGTTCTCTAGGGAAACTCAATTCTGGAGTTGGTGCTCCAAAATGCTGATCGGAAGCGAAGTATATTTTTTTGTTGGGAGAGATTTGCATAAAGCTAAAGCAATGATTTTTTAAAACACAGATTTCACAAATTTACACGAAAAATTATTTTTTTAATTGCACAAGTATTTAAAATTAAGACCTTCTTTGTTATCGTTCTATTATAAATATTTAATTTGTGAAAATTTGTGTAATTCGTGTTCAAACTTAATTACAGATTATCGCTTGCAAACCATTCGGCAAATGAGGATTCTGTTTCTTGCAATTTCAAAGAAAAAAGTTGTATATTTTTTGGTAATCTATTGATGATTCGTTGAGCAAAATCGATCACCATGTTTTCGCTTGTTGGCTGATAATTTACTAAAATTACGTGATGACCTCTTTCTTTTAGCTCGTTTGCCAATTCGATGTGGGGAGTTGTTTCGTTGAAAACGGTAGCATGATCGAATTGATCTACAATTTCTTCTTTAACAATTTTTTTTAAGTCTGAGAAATCAATGACCATACCAAATTTTACATTCGAACGATCGGTGATTGGTTTCCCGATTACGGTAACAGATAATTTGTAACTATGACCATGCACATTTTTGCATTTCCCATCATAACCATATAATGCGTGACCAGTTTCAAAATTAAACTGTTTGGTAATTCTAATATTGCTCATCGAAGTTGTTTTTTTGGGGACAAATTTAATGAATCTAACTTTGAGGTAAGCATTTTTTAAGGAATTATTACACAACTATTCAAAATTGAAAAATCACTAAAAGTGGGTATTGTATATTCATAAATTTAAGATTTTATATACCAAAATTATTAATCCTTGTTCTTACTAACAATAGTTAATATATTCCATATCTTATAAATTAAAATAATATCAGTTTAACTTTTCAAATACCTTAAATACTCTTTATCAAATTATTTAAAAAAAACATATAAGTCCTAAATATTAATTCCTTCAATTATAAAAACCTATGCTTTGCTATGAAAAAAAAATTACTCATTTTAATATTATTCCCTTTTTTTACGTTATACTGCTCCTGCTTTTGCAGTACAGGGATATTCTACACAGACATTTCGAGAAGGAAGTGGTTATTCTGAGTCAGTTTATGATTTTCGAACTAGAAAACTAGAAAGTACAAATTTTAAAACAATATTAGGAAACTATTCATTAGGTGTAGATGGCTCATACTCATATGGAAATAATTTTATTTCTTTTGGAATCACTCATAATAATGTATATACACTTGATTTATCAATTCCGACAGGTAGGAGTTCTTCAATAGGAACAACTTTCTATTTTAGTCCGCAAGAATTTAGAAACCATATGAATCGTATAACAAATAATATTGGTCAATCTTTGTCAAAAGCATGGTATGCTTTCCCAATGACACCACAAGCAATTCCTTTTTTTACTGAATTTTGATATGAATAAAACTTTGAAAATAATAATAGCAGGTATAGTCGCAATAGGAATTAGCTATTTATCATACTTTTTTTACGGCATTATAAGGTACAGCCATTCTTCCGATTTTCAAGCTTATAAGCAATATATGTGGATTTTTAAAGATTCGGCTAAAAAAGATATTAATCCTAATTTCTGTTATAGTTATGTAAAAGAACGGGATGTTTATAATAATTTTGATTATAAAGATAATTACAATATAATTGTATGGGAGTTTAAAGACATGGGTAATGCTGAATTGGAAAAATCAACCATTAATCAAAATGTTGATCTTGGAGATGTGAAGTTTGAGTCAGGAGAAATATTAAATAAGGGTAGCGACTTGGAATTTAATATTAACTATGGTTTTGTTTTTAATTATGCTATCAATGTAAACTTAGATGAATATTCAAAAATAGAAAGAACCTTTAGGGGAGCTAATTATAAGGGGTTTTATGGCTCTATTAATCAAATGTCTTTTAGCGATAAAAAAGGAGAACATCAAATACTTTCAAAATATACTGAAGGAGCGACTCCAGCAATATTTTTATTTTACAAAGGACATCAAGGCTTTTATATAATTATGATTAACACTATGGTTGTTTCAAAGAAGCCATTTGATGAGAACATAATTAAGATATTAAATTTGGAGTAGTTTTTTAAAGCAAGATACCTGATGGCTCCCCCGCTCTTCGAAGTGTTCTTAAAAGATAATTTTTTCAAAGTATGGATTGTTGTGCGAAGTCTCCCGACTTCGTACCCATTCCAATAGTTAACCAACAGAAATCAAATACTATTTGTAGTAAAAAAACTCTATATTTAGACAAAAAAACATGTCGGAGGGATATAAAATACGAGACCAGACTTTACCACATTTTGTAACAGCAACTGTTGTTGATTGGGTTGATGTTTTTACAAGAAAAAATTATAGAGACATAGTGGTGGAATGCTTGGAGTATTGCATCACAAACAAATCTATGGTTTTGTATGGGTATGTGATTATGAGCAATCACATCCACATGGTGGTCCAATCTGGCGATGGAGAGTTATCGAATTTGTTACGGGATTTTAAAAAATATACAGCTTCAAAAATTATAGAAAAAATTAAATCAGATCCAGAGAGTCGGAGAGAATGGATGTTGGAGCGTTTTAAATTGGCAACCGAAAGTCATTCCAGAAACAAAAATTATCAGTTTTGGCAGTATGGCAATCATCCAGAAGAAATTTATAGTAACAAATTTATGTGGTCAAAATTGGATTATATTCATTTAAATCCTGTTCGTGCAGGAATTGTAGAGAAAGCATCACATTATATTTATTCCAGTGCCAGTAATTATGTAAATAATTCGGGATTACTTAGTATAGAAAAAGCAGATAATCCAGTGGTGGATGTTTTAAACCCTAAGTCATTTACAAAATACAATTTGTACTAATTTTGGTTTAAAGTCAGAGACTTTTACAGGTATTGGGTTCTTATGAAATTTTAAAATGGCGCAAAGTCGCAGACATTTGCGCAGCACGGGAAAGGAACACTTCGGAGAGCGGAGAGCGGGGAAATTAACATGAGAAATAGTTACAAAAAAGTGGGTTTCGGTCATCTAAAGCCCTAGCCCTGATGGCAGCGGCATCCTGTGTTCCCAGGGTTTGGAAACACAGATATAGCGAACAGCAGGAAACAGCTCCTAATAATTTGTAAAATAGTTTCGATTACAGTAAATATAATTGTTATTTTGTAGCTTCAAATTTTAGTTTATTATGTTCCAAAAATATTTTAGATATATCCCTTTTTTGGTTTTGATTGTACTTGTGAGTTGTGCCAAAAGAGGTTCTATTACTGGTGGTTTGAAAGATACTATAGCTCCAACCTTGAAGGCAAGTTATCCTGAAAATTATTCGACTCAATTTAAGGGCAACAAAATCAAACTAGTTTTTGACGAAAATATCAAACTGAAAAATCTAAATAAGCAATTGATCATTTCGCCACCGATGAAAAATGAACCCTTGATTTTTCCGACAACTGCCTCCAAAATTTTGAACATTACTATAAATGACACCTTGGCTCCTAATACTACTTATAGTTTTAATTTTGGTCAGAGTGTTGCTGATAATAACGAAGGAAATCCGTACAATCAGTTTAAATATGTTTTCTCGACGGGTGATTATGTCGATTCGTTGGCTCTGGGCGGGAGAGTGAAAGATGCTTATGAAAAAGAAGTAGCGTCATTTGTATCGATTATGTTATATGAGGCAGATTCTACATTTACCGATTCTACAGTTTATAAAAAAAGCCCTAGGTATATAACCAACACTTTGGATAGTTTAAAAACATTTCGCTTAGAAAATTTAAAAGCGGGAAAATACTATCTGGTTGCTATGAAAGACAATAATAACAATAATTTATTCAACCCTAAATCGGATAAAATTGGATTTAATAAACAAATTGTAACCATACCCAATGACACTATTTTTGAGCTAGAATTATTTAAGGAGATTTTGCCTTTTAAAGCCAACAAACCAAGTCAGGCCTCTGGAAACAGATTTATTGTAGGTTATGAAGGAAGCCCAAAAAGTAATGGCGAAACAACACAACTTACTTTGAAAAACAATGGGGAAATTATACCAAGTATCGTGACAAAATTTAGCCAAAAAGACTCTCTTCAGGTATGGTATAAACCAATGAAAGTAGATTCGCTTTCGCTAAATATCACAAAAGGGAAATATGTAAAAGATTTTAACTTTAAAATCAAAAAACAAAAAAATGACACCTTGAGTCTTAAAGCAGTACAAGGTGGAGGCTTAAATTTTAGAGATCGATTCGCATTAGAATCCAGTACTCCACTGGTAAATTTTGACAAAACCAAAATGATCCTAATAGACAAAGACTCTGTTACTGTTCCTTTTACAACTCAATACGATGAGTTTACGCAGCGTATGTATGTTGATTTTAAAATTGAAGAAGCTCAAAAATATGATTTTAAAATGCTTCCTGGTGCTGTAACCGATTTTTTTGAGAAAACCAGTGACACTTTATCCTTTAAAACTTCGACCCGAAATTTTTCGGATTATGGAAATTTGATTCTTTCGTTAAAAAACGTTAATCGTTTTCCTGTCATAATCGAATTGACAGATGAGAAAGGAACCACTGTAAAAGCAACTGAATACTCCGAAGACAAAACCGAAATCACATTTAGCCTTCTTGAGCCAGCTACTTATACTGTTCGCGCCATATATGATGACAATAAAAACAAAGAATGGGATACTGGAAATTACCTCGAAAAACGTCAGGCCGAAGAAGTTGTTTATTTTTCAGAAGAAATCAATTTGCATGCTAATTTTGATTGGCAAGAAACTTTTGATTTGAGCATTCCGTATGATCCATCGGTAGCTAAAAAGAAGAAACCTAAAGAAGATCCTAAGAAGAAAAAGGCATCATTTTAGCACAAATGAATCTTGATCGTTCAAGAAATTAAATTTTTTTCTGGCAGCAAGTAATTCTTCTTTATTCAATTGAATTATAAAAACACATTCATTCTCTACTGGTTCTAGTGTATAGTTTCCTAAAAAATCAATTACTTGAGAATGGCCGTTGTATTCCAATTGGTTTTCATCTAATCCTACTCTATTAAGCCCGATAGTGTAGCTCATATTTTCTATAGCGCGAGCTTTTAGCAAAGTATCCCAAGCCAATATCCTCGATTTTGGCCAATTGGCTACATAAATCAAAACATCATATTCTTCGACATTTCGAGCAAAAACAGGAAAACGTAAATCATAACAAATCAAAGGACAAATTTTCCAGCCCAAATATTCTATAATTAATTTTTCTTTACCAGAAGTATAAACTTTATTTTCACCTGCCAATGTAAAGGTATGACGCTTGTCATAGAATTGAATTTCACCAGAAGGAAAAACAAATACCAATCGATTGTAGAAATTATCATTTTCTTTGATAACCAAACTTCCTGTTATGGCTATATTTCTACTTAGGGCTAAAGATTGCAGCCACGAAACGGTTTCACCTTGCAGGGTCTCAAAAACCATTGAAGCATTCATTGTAAAACCAGTAGTAAACATTTCGGGTAGTACGATTAAATCTACTTTTTCAGTAATACCATTAATTTTTTCTTCGAAATGCTTTCGGTTTATTGTTGGATTTTCCCAAGTTAAAGAAGATTGGATAAGTGCGATTTTCATTTCATAAAATTAAAAAAAAATGACTGACAGATTACTGCAATAAAAAAGATTGTTATAATTTTTTATTCTTTAAATCATCCCGTTTTTTTAGATATATTTTATTGAAAAAATTGCACTCAAAATAGTAAAACAAAAAATCTCGCTAATTGCGAGATTTTTATTCGATATAATCCAAAAAATGTGCTAAAACATCTATTTTGTTGTTTTGCTCCACGGACCATGATTTTTGTAAGCAGGTCCAGTTAGCTTTAATCTTTCTGGGTTACCTATTTTTACTTCAACAAGTTCCTTTTCTGTAGTGTTTACAGCTAGTTGAGCATTTTTATACGCTGGCCCTTGAACTACAGTTTTATTATTTTCTGAATATACTTTTACTGGCTCAATTGTATGCATCCAAACTTTATAATTTTTAAAATCTGGACCTTTCAAATCACTCTGTTTTACATTACTTTTCTCTTGTGCAAATGCACTAATCGATACTAATAAAACTCCTAAAAATAATGTTATTTTTTTCATGACTATTACTTTTTTATTGTTTTTTCAAAGTTACAATCAATAACAGGCTTTTAGGATTATAGGAATCTACCCTATTTGCATCCGTATTTATACGGATATTAACAATATCATTTCGTTATACTAAATTCATTTTTGCTGCTTTTTTAATGAGTTCAGCGGTATTTTTTACTTCTAACTTTTTTAAAATATTAGCTCGATGGGTTTCTATAGTACGCGAACTCACAAATAGTTTTGCCGCAATTTCTTTAGTGGTTAATCCTTTAGCAATTAATCCTAAAACTTCGGTTTCTTTATTTGATAAAACATCTTCACTGATGCTTTGCTCAGACATAAAGTTTATCATTTTTTCAGAAATTTCAGCACTAAAATATTTTTTCCCATTATAAACACTCCTTATAGCATGAATTAATTCAGATTCATCTGTGTTTTTTAATAAGTATCCGTAAGCTCCCATTTTAGCACATTTCGCAATGTAATTACCATCATTATGCATCGAAATAATAATAGGTTTTACATTAGAAGATAGGTTTTTTAATTCTTTTAAAACCTGAAAACCGTCCATATTGGGCATGGTAATGTCAAGCAATACAATATCAGCCTCAAACTGGCTATTGATAAGCTCCATAAATTCAAGACCATCAGCAACGGTTTTAACAATTTTTATGTCATCATGTTTTCTTAACAACTCAGCAAGTCCATTCCGAAAAAGCTCATGATCATCCGCTATTATTAATTTGATTTCGTTCATAACTCTATGGGTAATTCAATTTCAAAGGTGGTGTTTCCAGGAACTGCATTGATTGTAATGATCCCATTGCAAATTTCTACACGCTCTTTGATATTTATAATTCCTAAACCTAATTTAACAGTATTTATATCAAACCCAATTCCATCATCAAAATAAAAAAGAGAAATAAATTCATCGAATTCTGAAAGTGTAATTCGGATATTTTGAGCTTTAGAGTGTTTTAATGCGTTATTAATCAGTTCCTGACTTATCCTAAAAAGATTAATAGCTTGCTGATTTGTAATATTCGTATTTTCTTGGGTTAAATCTTCATATTCAATAGTTATAGTTGTAGATTTTTTTAGGTTTTCAATAAAATTTGTTAACGTAACTCCTATGCCAAAATCATCAATCGATGCAGGCATTAAATCATTCGACATCAATCTGATTTCAGCAATGGTATCATCCACTATTTTTTTCATTTCTGCCTTTTTCAATTCATTTTGAACTCTATTTTCTATATAATGTTTTAATGATGTTAAATAAGGACCTACGCCATCATGGAGTTCTCGTGACAATCGTCGTCTTTCATTTTCCATACCATTTACCAACATCCTTTTGGATTGCAATCTAGAGTTCTCTTCGTTATTTCTAAACTCTATAAGTTTATCTCTCATTGTTAAAAGACTTTTTCCTAACAAATCATTAGAACTTTTAGGTTTAAAATCAGTATGCAAATTCATTTTACCAATGTCGTCAGAAAATTTTACTGCGCCTTGCAAAGAATCTTTCAAATTTGCCAGTGCATCAAACATTTCCTTTATTTCTTTAGAATTTTTTACAAATTCATTAGATTGATTATAATCTCCTTGAGCCATAATTCGGAGACTTTTTTGCATATTCTTGATTGGGTTGGTAATAAATCTTGTCAGAAAAAGAGAAAGCATAACTGCCAATAAAAAAATAGCAAGAGTTAAACCTACCAGTCTTTCTTTTAGTTCTTTTAAGGGGATAGTCACCTCATCAACATCTATTTCAGACAGAATAACCATTTTAAATTTTCCAACCATTATAAGGCTATACACGCTATAAACATCAACATTCCTATAATCTTCAAAAACTCCTCTACCATTTATTCCTTTAAAAGCATTGGTTACACCTTTTGTTTTAACAAATAAAGTATATGGGGTTTTATTGGGATAAAAACGAGATTGAGAACGCATTCTAAAATCTTCTCCCACAAGATAAGATTCGCCACTATCTCCCATTCCTGTACGTTCAAGGAGTATGTTTTTTATTTTATTATAATCTAAAATTTTAATCTTTCTACCTCTTTGAGAATTTAAGATAAAACCTATTGTTGTCTTTTTATCAATATGATAAACTGTCAAATCATAAATTCCGTTATTTTTTTTTATACTGTCCGGAAGCTTTAATAGAGTAGTATCAATATTTTGACTATATAATTCGGAAGCCTCAAATCGTTCCCATTCCGACTTTAATAAATGTTCAATTTGGTTTTGTTTGAGTGTTTTGATAGAGTTTAATTGCAATAAAATACGATCGTTCAAAACGTTTGAAAATTGCTTATATGAAGAAAAAGACAGTAAAGCAATTACAAGTGCAATTAAACTATTAATTATAATTAGTATTAATGTTTTGATGTTCATTAAATCTATTTTAAAATTTAAATAAATCTAAAGAGATCTACTCTTATTCATTTCCTAATCATGAAACATTACTTACAACAAAAATAACTAAAAAAAACGTCCCAATTTCTCGGGACGTTTTAGATTTTTCAATTGTCAAAAATAACAAGCGGTATAATTATTTCAAACTTGCTGATAAGAATTCTCTGTTCATACGAGCAATATTTTCAAGTGAAATTCCTTTAGGACATTCAACCTCACAAGCTCCGGTGTTGGTACAGTTACCAAAACCTTCTTCATCCATTTGGCGAACCATATTCAATACACGTTGAGTTGCTTCTACTCTACCTTGTGGTAATAATGCATATTGAGAAACTTTGGCACCAACGAATAACATAGCCGAACCGTTTTTACAAGTAGCCACACAAGCACCACAACCAATACATGCAGCTGCTTCAAAAGCTTTATCTGCATCAACTTTAGGAACTGGAGTTGCATTAGCATCAATTGTATTTCCAGAAGTATTTACAGAAACGAATCCACCTGCTTGTTGGATTCTGTCGAAAGATGTTCTATCAACAATCAAATCTTTAATTACTGGGAATGCTGCAGAACGCCAAGGCTCGATAACAATAGTATCACCATCGTTGAACATTCTCATGTGCAATTGACAAGTAGTGATTCCTGTATCTGGTCCGTGTGCACGCCCGTTGATGTATAAAGAACACATTCCGCAAATTCCTTCACGACAATCGTGGTCAAAAGCAACGGGTTCTTTCTTTTCGTTTATTAATTGTTCGTTTAATTGGTCTAACATTTCCAAAAACGAACTTGCTGTAGAAACATCATTTAGTTTGTATGTTTCCATTTTCCCTTTTTCTTTGGAGTTTTTTTGACGCCAAATTTGAAGACTAATATTTATATTTTTTGCTGCGCTCATCTCTTTTCTATTTGTAATTTCTTGCGGCTATTTTAATAAACTCGTAATTCAATTCTTCTTTGTGAAGTACTTCATCTTTAATGTTGTATCCTTTGTATTCCCAAGCACCAACAAATTTGAAGTTTTCGTCATCACGCAAGGTTTCACCCTCAGCATCTTGATACTCTTCACGGAAGTGACCTCCACAAGATTCTTTACGTTGTAAAGCATCCATAGCCATTAATTGTCCTAATTCTATAAAATCTGCCACACGAAGTGCTTTCTCTAATTCAGGATTTAATTCATCTGAGCTTCCAGGAACATATACATCTTTGAAGAATTCTTCTTTTAAAGCTGCAATTTCTTCAATAGCTTCTGTTAAACCTTTTTCGTTACGTCCCATTCCTACTTTATTCCACATAATGTGTCCTAAACGCTTGTGGAAATGATCTACAGATTTAGTTCCTTTATTAGCTAAAAATTTATTGATTGTATCTTTTACATTTTTTTCTGCTTCTACGAATTCTGGCAAATCTGTTGAAATTTTTCCAGTACGAATATCATCCGCTAAATAATTAGAAACCGTATAAGGCAACACAAAATAACCATCAGCCAAACCTTGCATCAAAGCAGAGGCCCCCAAACGGTTAGCTCCGTGATCAGAGAAGTTTGCCTCACCAGCTACGAAACACCCTGGTATTGTAGATTGTAAGTTATAATCAACCCAAACTCCACCCATGGTATAGTGAACGGCTGGGTAAATTTTCATTGGTGTTTCATAAGGATTTTCATCCGTGATTTTTTGGTACATAGTAAACAAGTTACCATATTTTTCCTCTAACCATTTTTTACCTAATGTATCTATTTCTTCTGCAGTAGGATTGTGGTTTCCTTTGGCGTAAGCTGTTTGTTTTCCTTTTGATATAATTTCTGAAGAGAAATCCAAATATACTCCTTCGTTGGTATCGTTGGCTTCAATTCCGCGCCCTTCGTCACAAACTTCTTTTCCAGCTCTTGATGCAACGTCACGAGGTACTAAGTTACCAAAGGCAGGATATTTTCTTTCTAAGTAATAATCTCTATCTTCTTCGGCAATTTGTGTCGGTTTCAATTTACCAGCACGAATAGCTTCTGAATCTTCTTTTTTCTTTGGAACCCAAATACGTCCTGAATTTCTTAACGACTCAGACATCAAGGTTAATTTTGATTGGTTCGTTCCGTGAACAGGAATACAAGTTGGGTGAATTTGTACATAACAAGGATTTGCGAATAAAGCTCCTTGTTTGTGTATTTTCCAACCAGCAGTCACGTTCGATCCCATTGCGTTGGTAGAAAGGAAATACACATTTCCGTAACCTCCTGAGGCAATGATTACCGCGTGAGCAGAATGTCTTTCAATTTCACCAGTGATCAAATTACGAGCAATGATTCCACGAGCTTTTCCGTCAACTTTAACCAATTCTAACATTTCGTGACGGTTGTACATATCGATACGTCCCAAACCGATTTGTCTTGATAAAGCAGAATAAGCTCCTAATAATAATTGTTGTCCTGTTTGCCCAGCAGCATAAAATGTACGCTGTACTTGAGTTCCCCCAAAAGAACGGTTGTCTAACAACCCACCATAGTCACGAGCAAAAGGAACACCTTGAGCCACACATTGATCGATGATGTTTCCAGAAACTTCTGCCAAACGGTGAACGTTTGCTTCACGAGCTCTGTAATCTCCTCCTTTGATGGTATCATAGAACAAACGGAAAGTACTATCTCCGTCATTTTGATAATTTTTTGCCGCATTGATCCCTCCTTGTGCAGCAATAGAGTGTGCACGACGTGGCGAATCTTGGTAACAAAATGCTTTTACATTATAACCCATTTCGGCAAAAGATGCTGCTGCCGAAGCACCTGCTAATCCTGTTCCTACTACGATGATATCTATTTTTGGTCTGTTGTTTGGAGCAACTAACTTCAAGTGATCTTTATAATCAGTCCATTTTTTTGAAATATGACCTTCTGGTATTTTAGAATCTAGTTTCATTGTTGATACGTATTTTTTTATCGTTCATATGAATTCGCATAATATTATTGAATTATCCCAATACCGTTATGCTCGTTTCATATTTTAGATTGATATTAATTATTAAAATGATGAAAAAGTGCAATAAAAATGAATCCAAAAGGAACTATGATTGCAAATGCATAACAAATTTTATGCAAAGACTTTCCAATTTTATTGTCAAAACCTACAGACTGTAACGAAGATGTGAAACCATGCCAAAGGTGTAAAGCTAACAATAAGAAAGCAATACAATATAACCCTGTACGAACTGGACTTTCAAATTTAGCTACCAATTCTTCATAATATCTAGTTTCATTAATTGCATTTACATCTACATATTTGTAAACTATTTCATGAAGCCAAAAATCATACATGTGTAATCCTAAGAAAGCCAAAATAACTAAACCCGAAATAATCATATTTCTAGAAGCCCAAGAAGAATTTGCAGCACCGTCATATTTTACATAGGCAACAGGTCTGGCTTTTTTGTTTTTTAATTCTAAAACAAATCCCATTACAAAATGAAAAACAACTCCAGCAATCAAAATTGGTTGCATTACATATTGGATTAAAGGATTATAACCCATAAAATGTGACATCGTGTTGAAAGATTCTTCACTAAAAACCGAAACGAAGTTAATAAAGAAGTGTAACGATAGAAACATGATCAAAAAAAGTCCTGAAAGCGCCATTGCCACTTTTTTAGCGATAGACGACTTCAACATTGAAGATTTTGCCATAATAATATAAAAATTTTATTTTTTTAAAAAGTCGAACAAATTTAGAGTAATTAAGAATCAATAACAACCAAATCTGCAATTTTACAACGCTATTTATAATCATTTTAAAGTACGTATGAAATACGTACTTAATACTTACAAAATTACTTAGTTTGACACATTTTTATAACAAATTGTAATCGATTACAATTTAAAAAATATTTGATTTTAAAATTCAAAAAGAATACACTACTCTTTTTGAGGCAATAAAGTCGGAAGACCAAAGTCTGGATTATATTTCACAGCCAAAAGTTGATAAAACTAACAATCCTTTAATCCAAAGCAAACTTTACAAATTATTCTCTAAAAATTAAAAAAAAAACATTTTCTCTCTTTAAAAAAATTGTATTTCCCCAAAAGCAATTTTAACTTTACGCCCTTAAAATTTATTCATGAAAACAGGAATTGACGCTATATCTTTTGATGTAGCTAACATACATTTACCAATAAAAAATTTGGCAATCGCCAGGAATATTGAACCCGAAAAATTAGAAAAAGGTCTAGGATTGTTAAAAATGACTTTCCCAGATGTTCACCAGGATACTGTAGTTTTTGGAGCTAATGCGCTTACAAGACTTATTATCGATAATAATATTGACTTAAAAGAAATTAACCGAATCTATGTTGGCACCGAAAGTGGTGTTGACAGTTCTAAACCAATTGCCTCCTATTTAGTTAGTCTAATCGAACAAAAATTTGGTGAAGGCACTTTAGAAGAATGCGATGTGGTTGACTTTACTTTTGCCTGTATTGGTGGAGTTGATGCCATGCAAAACTGTCTTGATTTTGTAAAATTAAACCCAACTAAAAAAGCAATTGTTGTTACTTCTGATTTTGCAAAATACGATTTAAACTCTGGCGGAGAATATACACAAGGCGCAGGGGCTGTTGCCATGCTTATTACCGCAAACCCAAAAATTATTGCTTTTGATGAAAATTGGGCAACGAGTACCAAAGGTGTTTTCGATTTCTTTAAACCGTATAGAACCATTCCTAAAGAACAAATTACTGCAAACTCAAACAATGATTCTTGGTTTGATAATTTAGAAACTGAAATCGAAATCCACAAAGACCAACCCGTTTTTGACGGTCAATATTCTAACCAATGCTACATGGATCGTACGCGAAATGCTTACTTTTCATTCAAAAAATTAAAAAAATCAACGGACACTTTATACAACTCTTGGCACAGTATTGTAATGCATTTGCCCTATTCTTTCCAAGGGCGTCGAATGCTGTCTGAAATTTACGCTTTAGACAGTGCCGAGAAAATTATCGCCGACGATATTACAACTGCAGATTATCAAAACAAGATTAAAGAAGTAGCAAAATCTGACACTTACAGAAGTTTTGTGACTGAAAAATTACAACCTGCCGAATTGGCCTCCTCTTTAATTGGAAATCTTTATACTGGTTCAATTTTCATGGGATTGCTTTCTACTTTGGCTCATTTTTACGACACTAATAAAGAAGTTGCTGGAACAAAATTTGGTTTCCTTGCTTATGGAAGCGGATCGAAATCTAAAGTTTTTGAAGGAACAATTCAACCAGAATGGAAATCGGCTTTTGAAAAAATTAAACTTTTTGAAAATCTGGCTGAAAGTGTAGAAATTGATTTCAACACTTATGAAAGTCTTCATAAAAAAGAACAAAAACAAAGCGTAAGAACTCCAAAAAACGAATGGATTTTAGACCGAATCGAAAAGGAAAATCCAGTTTTGATTGGCGCAAGATATTATAAATGGATTGACTAAGCGTCCTTTATTTTTAATTTTAAAACTGGAGTGAATTTTCACTTCGGTTTTTTTTATGTTGATGCGAAAATCAACCCAAACAAATAAGAAAACTTTAATATAACAATTATCAGTCATTTTGTAAAAAAATGTAATTTTGAAAATTGAGTTCAAAAACAATATAATTATGAAATATCACCAAATAAACAGTGCCCTTTTTGTGAAAAATCGCAAAAAATTCATGGCCGAAATGAAACCAAATTCTGTTGCCGTATTCAATTCAAATGACATTTATCCAATATCTGCCGATAGCACCATGCCATTTGAACAACATCGTGATATTTTTTATTTAAGTGGTGTAGATCAAGAAGAAAGTGTTTTGCTTTTATTTCCAGACGCACCTTACGAACACCAAAGAGAAATGCTCTTTTTAAGAGAAACCAACGATCATATTGCCGTTTGGGAAGGTGAAAAACTAACAAAAGAACGCGCATTTGAAGTTTCTGGCATCAAAACGGTACATTGGTTACAGGATTTACATAAAGTTTTAAACGAAATGATGACCTATGCCGATACCATGTATATCAATACTAACGAGCATTATCGTGCATCTGTAGAAACTGAAACACGTGAAGCTCGTTTTGTAAAATGGTGGAAAGAACAGTATCCTGCTCACCAAGTCGCAAAAAGCAACCCAATTTTACAAAGATTACGTTCTGTTAAAGAAAGTGAAGAAATCGATTTAATTCAAAACGCTTGTAATATTACCGAGAAAGGTTTCCGTAGATTGCTTTCTTTTGTTAAACCAAATGTTACCGAATATGAAATCGAAGCCGAATTAGCTCACGAATTTATTCGCAACCGTTCTAAAGGTTTTGCCTATACACCAATTATTGCTTCTGGAAACAATGCTAATGTTTTACATTATATCGAAAACAACCAACAATGCAAAGCTGGTGATTTAATTTTGTTGGATGTCGCTGCAGAATACGCTAATTATTCTAGCGATATGACAAGAACAATTCCAGTTTCTGGACGTTTTTCAGATCGTCAAAAAGCGGTTTACAATGCCGTTTTAAAAGTAAAGAATGAAGCAACCAAGATGCTGACTCCTGGAACACTCTGGAAACAATACCATATTGAAGTGGGTAAAATTATGACATCAGAGTTATTAGGTTTAGGCTTAATTGACAAAGCCGATGTTCAAAACGAAAATCCTGATTGGCCTGCTTATAAAAAATATTTTATGCACGGAACTTCACACCACATGGGATTAGACACACATGATTACGGATTACTGCACGAACCGATGAAAGCCAACATGGTTTTTACGGTTGAGCCTGGAATTTACATCCCTGCTGAAGGTTTTGGAATTCGATTAGAAGACAATATCGTGATTCAGGAAAAAGGAGATCCATTCAACTTGATGCGCAACATCCCGATCGAAGTAGATGAAATTGAGAGTTTAATGAACGCTTAAGACTAAACAATACTCGAATGCATATCTAAAGACGGTTTTCTGAATGAAAATCGTCTTTTTTTATCATTCTTATAAATGATTACAAAAAAATCACTCTTTTCACTCTTTAGCCCTGATCGAAACGGCATCTCCACATTTAGAAAAAATAAGGATTTTTGTCCTTGTTTTTTCTAAATCTGGAATATAGTGTAGAGCAGGAATCCTTGTTTACAAAAATACCTTATGCTTTTGCTCCTAAATAAAAAAAGCCCTTGATAATACACAAAATTACCAAGGGCTTTCAATTGGTTGGGTTAGTTTTAGTCTCCTATTTTTGCAATTTGAACATCTAATGCAAATTTTCCAGTAGCTTCATTTTCGTTAATTAATTCGAAAAGTTCTAAAGCTCTACGCGCATTTTTCTCTTCTTCTCTTTGTTCAGAAACGTACCACATCATAAAATCTTCGGTAGCATAGTCGTTTTCGGCTCTACATTTTGCAATGATTTTATTAACTGCTTTAGTTACTGCGATTTCATTTTGCAAAGCAATTTCGAATACTTCTTTGAAAGAAGCGAATTCTTGTTGCACTTCGCTAACAGTAGGTGTAATAGCAATTCCACCCATATCTGTAATATATTTAAAAACTTTTAAAAAATGCTCACGTTCTTCTTCTGCTTGTTTATACAAGTATCCAGCTGTGTTTGCAAAGCCGTTGCGATCTAACCAAGCTGCCATTGCTAGATACTTATTAGAAGCATCGCTTTCAATTTTTGCTTGTAAATTAAGGATTTGCTCGATTCCTTCTGATAATGAAGTATTGGTTCTTAGTAAATCTTTCATGACATTTAATTTTTATAGTATAAAATTACAGAAATTAAAGTCACTCTCCCAAAACAGTGAGAAATTTGTATTTATTCTAAGTAAAGCTAGGCTGGATTTGTCATTAAGACATCGCAAAGCATTGAATGTAAATTTAAAGAGAATTTTGTACCGTTTAATAGTTCTCGAAGTTGAACTATCTCGCAAATGTTAAGCTTATGCGAAAAATTTTTTTTAGTAGTTTCTATTAGTTGTACGTCGGCTTGATCAGACAAATCATATAGCATTTCAAGGATGTTAACACTGTTTACTTTTCTCTGAAATATCAAAAAGTCCTGAACTTTATACGATGATATAAAACCGGCAAAATCAATAATAATACTATTTGTCGTATCACATTGGTAACTATAGCCTTTTTCAGTTTCAAATAATACGCAGCTTGTTAAATCGCTAATTTGCTTCATAGAAAAAAAATAATAATGGTGCAAAGTTAAACAAATAAAATGAATTTTACACCTAATTAAGACTGAATTAAAATAATATTATTTCTTTTTATGTTTAATTTAAGAGAAATAGTGAATACTATTTGTAACAATATAAATTAGTATCAGACTTATTTTTAAAATTAAATCAGTATAAATCATGCAAGCACACGAAATAGATTATCAGATATTTGGGGAAGAAATGCAGTATGTCGAGATCGAATTAGATCCGCAGGAAATTGTTGTTGCCGAGGCCGGAAGTTTTATGATGATGGAAAACAACATTCAGATGGAAACCATTTTTGGTGATGGTTCTGTACAACCATCGGGTTTGTTTGGTCAGCTTTTAAATGCTGGAAAAAGAGTTCTTACTGGTGAAAGCTTATTCATGACTGCTTTTATCAATCAATCAAATTCTAAAAGAAAAGTTTCTTTTGCTTCTCCGTATCCTGGAAAAATTTTACCGATAGATTTAACCCAATTTCAAGGTAAATTTATATGCCAAAAAAGTTCATTTCTTTGCGCAGCAAAAGGCGTTTCGGTTGGAATTGAATTCTCTCAAAAATTGGGACGAGGTCTTTTTGGCGGTGAAGGTTTTATCATGCAGAAAATAGAGGGAGATGGAATGGCATTTGTACACTCTGGAGGAACAATGGCCAAGAAAGATCTGACTCATGGAGAAGTCTTGAAAGTAGATACTGGCTGCATTATTGGGTTTACAAAAGATGTAGATTATGATATTGAATTTGTCGGTGGAATCAAAAACTCCCTTTTTGGTGGTGAAGGATTGTTTTATGCAACTTTACGAGGCCCAGGTACTGTTTACATTCAGTCATTACCTTTTTCTAGATTGGCTGACAGAATCATTGCCTCGGCTCCAAAATCTGGCGGAAACAGTCGAGATGAAGGAAGTTTACTAGGCGGATTAGGAAACCTTTTGGATGGAGATAATAGATTTTAATTTTCTTTAAAAATAAATACTAACGGCTTTCAGAAATGGAAGCCGTTTTTAATTCATAAAAAACAGCCAAAATAACATTTTTAGGAATTTAAAAAATTAATTTTGCAACTGTAAATTACCTTCATAATTCTTAGCACATTGGAAACACTTCTCTATAAAAACACTCAAATTTCTTATACCGATTCTGGCAATGGTACAACAGTAGTTTTACTGCACGGATTTCTGGAAAATAAAACCATGTGGGATATTTATGTTGATGAATTAAGTACCAAAAATAGAATCATAACCATTGATTTGTTGGGTCACGGTCAAACCGAAAGTTTGGGTTATGTACAAACTATGGAAGAAAATGCCGATATGGTTCACGAAGTTTTATCTAAATTAAAAATACAAAAAGTCATTTTTGTGGGACATTCTATGGGTGGTTACGTGGCTTTGGCTTTCGCAGAATTGTATCCAGAAAAGGTAGGAGGATTGGTTTTACTCAATTCTACTTCGAAAGAAGATAGTCCAGAAAAAAAGAAAAACAGAGACCGAGCTATTCTAGCCGTCAAAAAAGATTATGAAACTTTTATTCGATTATCAATTTCAAATTTATTCAGCGAAGAGAATCGAGAAAAACTTACTAAAAAAATTGAAGCCGTAAAACTACAAGCTCTAAAAACACCATTGCAAGGAATCATAGCTTCACTCGAAGGCATGAAAATTAGAAAAGACAGGGAGTTTCTTTTACATACGACTACTTTCCCAAAATTATTAATTGTTGGAAAAAAAGATCCCGTCCTAAATTACGAGGAAAATTTAGAGCAAATAAAAAACACCGATGTTCAATTGGTCACTTTTCCAGACGGGCACATGAGTTCTATAGAAAATCGAGAGGAATTGCTGATTGTTTTGGCAGATTTTATTAAAGGAATTTAAAGCATCCCTTCTTTCAAATAGCCTTTTTCTACAAGCTCTTCTTTACATTTTATAGCGTATAATTTACCTTCTTTTAACAAAGACAATCGTGTTGAAATTTGGATTACATTTTCGTAATTATGATCTGAAATAATTATTCCTTTATTTGCTGAATTCTTAATTATTAATTCATTTACCTTTTCAACCACCAAAGGAGACAAGCCATTATAAGGCTCATCTAACAAAACAAATTTTGAAGAGTTATTGAGAACGATTTTTATTTCCAGATACCGTAATTCTCCTCCTGACAAATGTGAAATTCTCTTATCCAAAATATTACCAATCATTTCATCTAAACAAAACTCCACTATCTTTTCCTTGGAGATAGATAGTTGTATCGCTTTTTTAACTGAAAATACTTTAGGAATGCAATTATCCTGGGGCAAATAACTAATATCATCCAACAAATCCTTAGTTTTAATCTTTACTGTTCCGTCAATTCTAACAAACTTAAAATCTGCAGGTTCAATTCCGAAAATAATTTTTAGGAAAGTAGATTTACCCGAACCGTTTCTACCTAGAAGCCCAATAATATCATTGGTTTCGCATTTTAAAAAAACATCGGATAATAAATTTTTATTTTCAAAAGACTTCTGAACACTATCAATCTCTAATAAATGTTTTTTCAAAATAATTTCTTTAACAAATTAAAAACAAAAATACCTATGACTAAAAAAACAAAATTTAAACACCATGAATACAACCAAAGCTTAGTTTTAGAAATTTTATTATTGAAATAAAATACGAACTCATTTTTATTATTAACTTCTTTGAAGAATAAACTTGAAGCAAAACCAAAAGTGAGAAATGAAAAATTAAACGCAGTTGATCCACCAAAAAGGGAAACGAAAAAACTAGCCGAAAGATTTATAACAATTGTGCTTTTGAAGAATTCGAATATGTTAAACCACTTTTTATTCATTCTTTTATAAACTTTTCTCTTCAAAAGGTTTAGTTTCATCCAATATTTCATTGAGTAACAAAACAATTTGCTCCAAATAATTCGATTGGATTTCACTGTTAATAATGGAACTACTTCCTTTTTCTTCTTTTAAATTAAAAGGCAAAAAACCAGATTTTAGATTTTTAAACGAAATAATTCCTGCTTCAATAGGCAGTCCTTTAGCCTGTTCTTCAAACATATAAGCATAGGCTAAAATTTGAATTATTTTATCATTCTTGATTTCCTCAGTCAATCCAGCCCAAGATTTAAGCGTTACATTGGCTTTCTCAACTTTACCTGTTTTATAATCAATAATTCTAATAACACCGTTTCTATTCTCAATTCTATCCACATTACCACCAATTTTTACAGGAAAAGGCAACTTTGGATGCACTAAATCTCTTTCTAAATGTTTCTCTAAAGCAACGATCATGATTTGATCACCATTCTGAATAGATTCTAATTCTAGTTTAAGGAAATTCAATACATGACGTTTGGCTACTTCAAAAGCCAAAAGATTTCTCCCTTTTTTAATTTCACCCTCTTTATAAACTAACTTAAATTGTTTTGAAACCTCACTATCTATGTTCTTGATGCAATTTTTTACATCATTTTCTATTAAAATCTTACCTATTAATGTTTTGTATAATTCTTCTAAAGTACCGTGAATGATAGTACCAAGTGTGTTATCAGCGATACTTTCTTCTACTTCATCAGTTTCAGAAATACGTAAAATTCTTTGAAAATAAAACTGAATTGGGTTGCGCATATAAGTCGTCAATGCCGAAGGTGAAAACCCTTTTTCAGCAATTTCTTTTAAACGCAACATCACTTTTTCTGATTTCGGAATTAACATAGGTACATGAGCAGTCTCAGGTAAAACTGCATTATAAATTTCATGTGTTAAATTATGTTTGCTTTGCTTTTCGACCTCTAATTGAGTAATAAAACGACTCATTTCGCCAGCATCAAGACCATCACTTTCTGTATTATAAAGCAAATAAATATTTTTAGCTCTTTGTAATAAATGGTAAAAATGATACGTATAGATTGCATCTTTCTCTTTAAAAGTAGGTAATCCTAATTCTCTTTTCACATCAAATGGAATGAAAGAATTTTGAGATTTACCAGCTGGGAATTTCCCTTCATTCATAGAAGTAATAATAACCGTATCGAAATCTAAGACCCTACTTTCAAGCACACCCATAATTTGTAAACCATTCAAAGGCTCACCTTCAAAAGACACTTCGGCTAAATCTATAACTTGTTTATAAATTGAGTAAAGGGTCTCAATGGTGTCAATCTCATTATAATTCGAATAGTAATTAATAAGTTTATTGATTACTTTAAAAATAGAATAGACAAAACTTTTGGATATTGCATCATCTTGATTGTCATTACTAAGATTATTTTTAATTATTAGTAATAAACGTGAAATCGTTTCTAAAACAACAACTGAACCACCCTCCCATTTTTGAAATAAGAGTAAAAACAATTCATTGGAATACGAAGCATTAAGTTCTAGTAATTTTTGGCAACTGATGAAAGTATAATTATTTTTATTAATAATTCCAACCAAATGACTAGTATTGGCATAAGATTCAATTAATGGATGGGTTAGTAAATCCAAAACATCTTTATAATAAAAGACGTAACTATTATTATTTCTAGAAAGCGCATTGGTATGCATCTTAAACAATTTGGCAATCAAAATTTGAGCTGGATTATTTTTACTAGAATAACCCATCGTAATATTTAATGCTTTAACAGAATTTGGTAATGAATATAAAAGTGGCACTAATATGTTTTCTTCCCCTAATACAACAGCAACTTTATCTAAACTAGTTTCAGCATTATTTTCAACTATCTTTTCAATTATACCCCCAACAATTTTAGCTTGTCCGATAGTTTTTGGAGTTCCTATTACTCGAATATTTTTTTCATTAGAGAAATCATCAACAATCCACTCAAATGGATTGGATTTGTAATGTTTCCAATTTGATTTAAAACGCCTCAAAAACAAACCTACATCATGATAAGGATCATTTAAAAATGTTTGATCAGCATCCCAAAATATTTTAGCTAGATCAGAGTCAATTAATTTTTGAATTATTATCTCTTCAGAAGCGTTTAAAGCATTAAACCCAGCAAAAACATATTTTTTTTGCTGATTTGAAGTACAAAAAACAGGGGTATTATTCACAGCTTCACGATAAATCAAACCTTGATAACCAATCCCCTTTTGCAATAAATGATTATATAACGATTCATAATAACTAGGCAGTACTTTCCAAAAATCGATATAATTTTCAAGTAATTTGGTTTTGCTCTCTACCTCAATCCCCCATCTCTTAATATCCTCAATGTCTTTTAAATAAGATAAAACATATTTTGGATCTAATAAATAGCGATCAATTTCATTAAAATCTTGAAGTAGAGTTTTTGCCCAATTTGCAAAAAACTCAAACGACTGTTGATTCTTTTTATCGGTAATACTCAAATAGACATCATAAAATTCGAAAAGTAATTCTATAGGATCGATTGCTCTAATCCCAGCAACATTTTGAACAAAATCATCAATACTGATAATTTCTGGAGCAAATATATTTTCCTCGGTTTGTAATTTTAAAGTCTCAATAAGAAATATTTTAGCTCGTTTATTAGGCAAAATAATGACGGTTTGAGTCAAAATATTTTTATACTCATCGAGCAATACAGTAGCAACTCTATCTAAAAAAGTAATTCTTGTCATTTTATAAAAATAAAAAAAGCCATTCAATTAAGAATGGCTTTTTAAAATTTATTTAGAGAATTGATTACAATTTACCTTCGTAAACAGATCCAATGTGTCTAATTTCTGTTCTTCTGTTAAGAGCTCTACCTTCTTTAGTTTTGTTAGAAGCTTCTGGTTTAGAAGAACCGTAACCAGCTGAAGTTAAGTTAGCAGGATTAACACCTTTTTCGATTAACTTATCCATAACAACTTTAGCTCTTTCTTCAGAAAGTTTTTGGTTGATTTTTGCACTTCCAGTACTATCAGTGTGTCCTTCGATAGCAAATTTAGCATTAGGATAGTTTTTAAGGATTTCTTTGATAGCATCTAATCTTTGCTCAGTTCCTTGTTTTCCATCTAAAACTGCTTTACCAGTTACGAAGTAAACAGCTCTAGCTTGTACTTTAAGATCTTGTAAAACTTGTTGAGTTACTTCAGGACATCCTTTGTTTGAAGCAGGACCAGCAACTGTAGGACAAGCATCTTCTTTGTCGATTACACCATCTTTATCAGAATCTAACTCTGGGCATCCTCCGTTAGAAGCAGGACCAGCTACAGTAGGACATTTATCAGATGCATCTGTTACACCGTCACCATCTGTATCAGGACAACCTTTGAATTGTTTTAAACCTGCAACTGTAGGACAAGCATCATCTGGATCAGCTACACCGTCACCATCTGAATCTGGACATCCTTGGAATTCAGCAGTACCAGCAACTGTAGGACATTTATCTTTAGAATCTTCGATACCATCAGCATCTGTATCAGGGCAACCATTGAATTGTTTTAAACCAGCAACATCTGGACAAGCATCATCTTTATCATAGATTCCATCTCCGTCTGTATCTTTAGCACCAAATTTGAAGCTTAAACCAGCATTCCATTGAGTGTAAGAAGGAGCATCTGGAGTTACACCATCAGCATAAGTTCTATCCCCAAAAGATTTTTTATAAACACACCCTAAAGCAAGACCTACATTTTCTGTAAACCAGATATTTAAACCTGCTCCTGGATTGATTGTTCCGTAGCTTTCGTCTCCTAAGAAAGTATAACCTCCACCTAAGCTTAATGTTGGCTCTAAAACTTTAGATCCAATTAATTTCATAAAGCTATAAGTTGCAGTAGCATCAATTCCGTAATACATTAAATCTCCAGGATTAACAACTGCATAATCATTAGGACCATTTAAAGTTCTACCAGGTACAGGTACTACAAATTTATCAACTTGATTGATTGATCCAGTAACACCTACGATAAAACCACTACCTACGTATCTAGAAACGTTGATATAAGAAACAGAAGGAAGAATATTCCAATTGTCACTAATCATAAATGGCTGATCGAATTGACTTGGAAAGCCATCACCAGCACTTGACCTGTAGTCAATCGCGTTTACTCCAAAACCGATTGCCCATTTATTGTTACTGTCCTGTGCTTGAGAACTTAATCCCATCACCATTGTCACAGCAACTAAAAGTTTGTTAAGATGTTTCATACTTTGTTATTTTAATTACAATTAGTTAATTTGAAACAAAAGTAGTACGATTTTCTGTAACTTCAAAATAAATTGTTAAATAAAACACTCCTTAAATATAAAATTTAACAATTATATTACAGCAAGTCTTTGACCTACAGTCACAAAAGCACGAATCGCTCTATCTAAATGTTCTTTAGAATGAGCCGCTGATAATTGCACTCTTATCCTTGCTTTTTCCTTAGGAACTACAGGGAAAAAGAACCCTATTACATAGATTCCTTCTTTCAATAATTCATCAGCCATTGTTTGGGCTAATTTTGCATCATACAACATTACAGGAACAATAGCTGAATCACCATTTACGATGTCAAATCCTGCTTTTTTCATTCCTTCCTTGAAATAATTAGTATTCCATTCTAATTTATCCCTTAAAACAGTATCTTTTTCTAACAATTCAAACACTTTAATCGAAGCCCCCACAATAGCTGGAGCTAAAGAATTCGAAAACAAATACGGTCTCGAACGTTGACGCAATAATTCGATTATTTCTTTTTTGGCCGTTGTGTACCCTCCCATTGCTCCTCCTAAGGCTTTTCCTAAAGTTCCAGTGATAATATCAACTCGCCCCATAACACCTTTGGCTTCAAGTGTACCTCTTCCGGTTGCACCAATAAAACCAGCAGCATGGCATTCATCAACCATAACTAAAGCATCATATTTATCTGCCAAATCACAAATCGCATCTAAAGGCGCCACAATACCATCCATAGAGAATACCCCATCGGTTACTATTATCTTAAAACGAGATCCTGCATCACTAGCCTTAATCAATTGTTGCTCCAAATCCTCCATATTGCTATTTTCATAGCGATAACGTGCCGCCTTACACAAACGAACACCATCAATAATAGATGCATGATTTAAACTATCGGATATAATAGCGTCATTTTCTCCAAACAAAGGCTCAAACACACCTCCATTCGCATCAAAAGCAGCCGCATACAAGATTGTATCTTCAGTCCCATAAAAATTAGCAATCTTTTTTTCTAACGTTTTATGAATATCTTGAGTTCCGCAGATAAAACGAACAGAGGACATACCAAACCCATAAGTATCCATTGCTTCTTTTGCCGCTTGAATGACTTCGGGATGAGAAGACAACCCCAGATAATTATTAGCACAGAAATTTAAAACTGTTTGACCAGTTGATATGGTAATTTCAGCATCTTGAGCAGAAGTAATAATTCGTTCTTTTTTAAATAATCCATTTTCTTCAATAAGTTGAAGTTCTGATTGTAAGTGCTTTTGAATTTTTCCGTACATATATGATTTCTATTTAAGCAAAAGATCTTTGTTGATTATATTCAAACAAAAAACATTTTTTTTGTTACAAATGTACTACATCAATATTAACTCCTATATACACTAATGCCTTTTTTTGAACTTTAAAACCCATTTTTTCAATGGCTAATTTATAATTCTCTAATTGATGTTTATATTTTGTATTAGGAGAACCCGTTTTATAATCCAACAAAAAAACTTCTTCCTTTTTATTAAAAACTACACGATCAGGCTTAATCACCCCTCCCTCTTTTTGAATAATTGTTTTTTCATTAAAAACTTTATTTTCATCAGCGAAATGCTCTTGCAATGCTTGATGATTCACTATTTGAAGAACGGCATTCAATACCAATTCTTTTTGAGTAATAGCAATCAATCCATTTTCTATCGCTTTACGAATAGCAAAATCTACATCTTTTTTAGTTTCGACAAAAGAGAGAATCTCATGCACAACATTTCCAAATTCAATTGCTTCCAACTGATGTGTTCCCCACATTAACGCTTCTCTTTTGGCAATTTTGATACTTTTAGGATCTAAAACCACTGAAACAGCAAGAATTGTTTTGGTCTTATCAACATGCTCTATTGTTGCTGATAGTTTTTTAGAGTTTCCAAAATGATATTCTAATTTATCATCAACATATTCTCCTTTCTGAATTAAATATTTAATAAAAAAAGAAGCCATATTTGCAGGATATTCACCGTCTTTTTTAGGCTTTATATTTTGCGAAATAATATAGAGCTGCTCTTCTGCTCTTGTTAAAGCCACATACAAAACATTGATATTATCCAACAAAACTTCTTCTTTTTTCAAATTATAAATCTCTAAAGCTCCTGAACCAAACTCCTCTACAGCTCTACTATTATCAATCAAAACTTTTGGCAGATCAAATTCATAATTTTCAGAATTAATCCATAATTTATCCTTTGGTCCTTTATTATAATCCTGATCGGCAAATGGCAGGATAACTACTGGAAACTCCAATCCTTTTGATTTATGAATTGTCATCACACGTACGGCATTAGTCCCTTCTGGAGATGGTATGCTGAATTTGTCTGAGTTTTTGTCCCAAAAAGTTAAAAAATCTGATATCCCTGCTTGATTTCGAACATCTCTCTCTAAAACCAAATCTAATAAATACTGAACGTATGCAGTTTCAGAGGTTAGGTTATTAGGTTTTTGATCAGATTTTAAAAATTTAGAGATAATAATCTCAACAGCTTCATACAAAGATTTTTTTCTAATATGTTCAAATGACAACTCTACATTACATTTTTTTAGCCATTCCTCAAAGATCAACTCATCCTTCAATTCCATTCCTTTGGCAATAAAATCATGAACTGGCAATTGATTTTGCTTATTTTTGGCTAAATACTGCAAAAAATTGGCCTTTGATTCTAGATCGGAACTGTTTTTTAAATACCTTAAAATATGAATAATTAATTGGACTTCGGTTGCATTTTGAATCATCAATGTTTCTGAAGAAAGGAGCGGAACACCTTGTTCTGTCAAATAACTAGCAATTGCTATCCCTTCATTTCTCCTACGAGTCAAAATGACAATGTCTTTATATTCAAAACCTGATGCTACGACCTTTTTTATTGTGTTTAAAGTAGCCAAAACATATTGATCTGATTTATCCAAAGCTTCTTCTTCGTCTTCATTTTGTTGCTCGCATTCTGGTAAAAACGAAATGTTTACATAACCACCAACTTTATCATTCCTTTTTTGATAGCTATGATTTTCATACAAATCTTTATAATCAATATTTGTAAATTCATTAGATAATAATTTAAAAAAATCATTGTTGAATTCGATTACTTGCGAATAACTCCTATAATTTTTGTCTAGATGAATCAACTTTTTATCAGGGTTACTAAAAGGGGTTTTATTTTTACTCAATTCTATAAACTGTTCCGCCTTACCTCCACGCCATCTATAGATCGACTGTTTTGGATCACCAACAATCATTAAAGTCCCTTTTTGTCCAGAATCATCTTGTCCTGCAAGTGCATTATCGATAAGTGGAATTAAATTATGCCATTGCATTTCGGAGGTATCTTGAAACTCATCAATAAAAAAATGGCGGTAACGTTCGCCCAAGCGTTCGTATATAAAAAGTGCAGGCTGATTTTGAATTTCTCTGTGAATAATAGCATTAAACTCTGATATTGAAAGAATGTTCTGCTCCTTTTGAATTTTTTCTAATTCACTACTTACAGTGTTCAATAAAGACAATGGTGTAATATTTTTTAAGAATGCCTTGTAGAAATTTAGTTTCTCAAAGTTTTTATAAATTTCGGAAAGTGTTTTCAATAAATCAGGAATAATACTTTCGATTGCATCTCTGTCTTTGGCACTTTTATTAATAGCAATGTCTTCACTAACAAAATATTTTTTGTTTTTAGAATTGAATTTCCGATCAACAATACTTTGCAAATGGTTTGGGAAAGTACCTCGAGAGAAGGATTTCGAATCTATTCCACGTTGATCTATTAAATCAAGAGATGTTTTTGCTAGAGTTGCATTTTGAATTTCTAAATCTTGACAGATTTGCTCTAACTTTTCTTTTACAACTATAAAATCGTTAATCGATTTATCATGAAAACTAACTATTTCATTTCTATTATTCTCATTTAAAACCAATTTCCCGGTTTCAAAAATTTCACGTGAAATATCCCAAGATTTATCATCATCGGTTTTTTCCATAGTAAAATCAACCAACAATTTAGTCAAAGTTTCATCTTCACCAGCTTGAGCAATAATAGCATCTACAGCCTCTGTCAGGAGGTTTTCGGTATCCAAAGTAACTTCAAAAGTCATTGGTAGTCCAAGATCATGCGCAAAAGCTCGAATCACTTTATGAGTAAATTTATCAATGGTTGAAATATCAAAAGCGGCATAATTATGAATAATATGCTTAATGATTTGTTGAGATTTGATTTTAATCTGAATTAAAGAAAGTTTGGTTTCACCAGCCAAATCCTGCATCAAATCTTGCGCTTTTTGCGAAGGCTTGTCTTTAGCAAATTCAGACAGACTACCCACGATTCTGCTTTTCATTTCGTACACCGCTTTGTTCGTAAACGTAATCGCTAAAATATTTCGATACGCATCATTTTTTTGAGCTGTCAAAATAATTTTGAGGTATTCTTTGACAAGTGCGTACGTTTTTCCGGATCCTGCCGAAGCGTCATAAATAGCAAAAGAGGGTCTTTCCATATTGATAAGTACAAAATTTATTATGTTAAAAATGGTTATTACTACCCCCAATGCCCTAGCCTCAATAGAAAGGAAAATCTCTCTATTTAGAAAAACCAGGCTTTTTTAGCCGTCTTTTTGTTAATCGGGAATGGGATGACAGCGGGAAAAAGCTTCTAATTACATTTTGAATAAAGGTAAAAAACACACTATCATTTTAATCGATGAAATAATAACAAAATAGAATTTTCAATTCCAAAGTTAAATGTTTAAATTTGAATAATTTTATAAATCATTAAACAACTATATTATGGCTTTTGAATTACCACAATTACCTTATGCGTATGACGCATTAGAACCTCATATTGATGCTCGTACGATGGAAATACACCACTCTAAACATCATAATGCTTATACTACCAACCTGAATGCTGCTATTGCTGGAACAGATTTGGAAGGAAAAACTATCGAAAATATCTTAATCAACCTAGATAAATCAAATGCTGCTGTACGTAATAACGGAGGTGGATTTTATAACCATAACTTATTTTGGACTGTAATGTCTGCAGATGGTGGCGGGTTACCAACAGGCGAATTGCTAGCTGCAATAGAAAGTTCTTTTGGATCTTTTGAAGAATTCAAAGCAAAATTTGCCAAAGCTGGAGCTACACAATTTGGTTCAGGATGGGCTTGGTTATGCGTACAAAAAGGAGGCAAACTTGATGTTTGCGGAACTCCAAACCAAGACAACCCATTGATGCCAGAAGTAGGTTGTGGCGGAACACCAATTTTAGGAATGGATGTTTGGGAACACGCTTACTATCTGAACTACCAAAACAGAAGACCTGATTATATTGAAGCTTTCTTTAATGTAATTAACTGGACTGAAGTTTCTAGACGTTATGCTTTAGAAAAATAAAAAACAAGAGCTTATCATAAATTAAAAGTCGGGTGCAACATTTGTTTCATCCGATTTTTTTTATTCTACCATGTACGACCAAAAAAAAAGACCATCATTACTGATAGTCTTTTTTGCTCCCCCTCTTGGGCTCGAACCAAGGACCCTCTGATTAACAGTCAGATGCTCTAACCAACTGAGCTAAGGAGGAATCACCTTAAAAGGTTAATATGTTTGCTAAAAAAAGTTTGCTCCCCCTCTTGGGCTCGAACCAAGGACCCTCTGATTAACAGTCAGATGCTCTAACCAACTGAGCTAAGGAGG